>JAQIBR010000026.1 GCA_027858955.1 Bacteroidales bacterium | reverse complement strand
GCCGCATATTTTCACTTCGTTCAATTTGCGGTTTTGTTGATCTATCGGCATTAACTCCCGAAGATTCGGGATAAATTCAAAATTTGCTATGCGGCATTTTGAACTACAATTGGTATAACCCCTATTTTATCGCTTATCCGCAAATTCGCGTCCAGCTCTTAAAGCTTTGATATTGGCTTCAATCACTTTATCGCCTTTGCGTAGAAATATTTCCTTAATTGCGTCTTCAAATGCTTTATAAGGTAAATCGATAAAAGGACTGGCAGCACCCAGCATTACAATATTGGACGAACGAGCTGATCCTAAATCTTTTGCGATTGTATCGGCATCAAGAATAATTGTATTCTTTCTGCTTTTTAGCTTATTTAATACGGATTCTATCTCAGGATAATTCGAAATGTTGATGAAAGGAGCAGCATTAGTTACTATCCATCCTTCAGGCTTTAGAAAATCAAGATAGCGTAAGGCTTCCATCGGTTCAACCGAAAGAATAATATCGGCCTTTCCTCTTGGAATTAAGTCGGAGGCAATAGGATTCGATGATAGTCTAAAATGCGATTGTACTGCACCCCCGCGCTGACTCATTCCGTGAACTTCAGCTTGTTTAATTTGTAAATTATTGGCAATGGCAGCCATTCCAATTGTTGCCGCGATGGATAAAATCCCCTGTCCGCCAACACCTGCTAATATAATATCTGTCTTCATTTTTGTTAGTTTTAGGGTTAGCGAAGATTTAATTCTGTGATTCTATTATTCAGTTCTATATTTCGTGTAGTTTGAATACATTGGCGGCGAGGAATAATTACTGAAACACCATCGAATTCCAATTCTTCTCGAATAATGCGTACCATCTCATCGTGGTTTTTCTTCATTGGAACAAAAACCTTGATGTGCGCCGGATCAACACCAATTCCTTCACAAATATCTTCAATCTTACCTAAGGCCGCAGAATCTTGCCCACCAGTCATTCCTGTTGTAAAATTATCAGAGATTAAAATTGTAATAGGAGAGTTTTCGTTAACAGCATCAATCAAACCGGTCATTCCTGAATGAGTAAAAGTAGAGTCGCCAATTACAGCAACAGCAGGAATCAATCCAGAATCAGCCGCTCCTTTTGCCATTGTAATACTTGCACCCATATCAACACAAGAATTGATGGCGTTAAATGGTGGCAAAGCTCCTAAAGTATAACATCCTATATCTGAAAAAACACGACCTACAGAATAATCGCTTAAGGCTTCATTCAGAGCATTATAAGCATCAATATGCCCACATCCTGTACACATTGCCGGTGGGCGGGCTTTTATAATTTCTTTCAGCTCTGCATCATCTAGCAGTTTTTCTTTTTTCTTTTCTTCAAAACCAAGAGCTTGTGCTACAATATTAGGATTTAATTCGCCATCGCGAGGAATAGTACCATCAAGTCGACCTTTTACATTTTCTTTGCCCGTATATCCTTTTAAAACTTCCTCTATCATTGGATAACCATCTTCCAAAACCAAAACTTCATCACACTCAGCCATTAATTTTTCAACTTTTGCTCTTGGCATAGGATATTGTCCAATTTTCAATAAAGGATAATTCAGCGTTTTATCGTGAAAATTTTCCATTAAATAATTATAGGCCAAACCACAAGCTAAAATGCCAAGAGTTTTATCAGATCCTTCTCGATATTCGTTAAAAGAAGACTGTTCAGAACCTTCAATAAATCCGCTAAAACTGTTTAATAATCCTTTGTATTGAATTCTTGCAAAATTGGGAAGTAATACAAATTGATGAGGGTTGGAAGGAAGCGAAATCTCATTTTGATCAATCAGAGGTTTTCTTTCTACTGCTGCACGAGAATGCGCTAAGCGAGTTGTTATTCGAATTAAAATAGGAACTTTAAATCTTTCAGACATTTCAAAACCCATATAAGCCATATCGTAAGCTTCTTGTTGACTGGAAGGTTCCAAAATAGGAATTTGAGCAAATTTGCCATAAACACGAGAGTCTTGCTCGTTTTGTGAAGAGTGCATAGAAGGATCATCGGCTACAGTAACTATCAGACCTCCATTTGTTCCCGTAATGGCAGAATTTATAAAAGCATCAGCAGCAACATTTAATCCTACGTGCTTCATACAAACCATGGCTCTTTTACCTGCATAAGACATTCCTAATCCAGTTTCCATAGCCGTTTTTTCATTGGCCGACCATTTGCTGTGGATATTTCTTTCTTTTGCTAATTCGTAATGCTGTACATATTCTGTTATTTCGGTTGAAGGAGTGCCTGGGTATGCGTACACACCAGACATACCACCATCAATAGCGCCCTGAGCGATGGCTTCAGCACCTAACAATAATAACTTTTGCATTGGTAAAGGTTATTTCGTGATCTCAAAACTATTTTGAGATTTCTTGTGAGCATTTTTTAACTTAATAAAAGTGAATTTATCAAGCGTCCCAGCCCCTCGGGATATTTTACAAAATTACAATAAAAAAAAACAAACTAAGAAGTGAATTTTTAGCGAAAATGAAATTTAGATTTGTTTTAAGGAAGGGTTATGTTTAAGCGTAAAGTAATGGTTATTTCAGGACAAGACATATGCCGAAAATATTTTTTGCCACAAAATCACTAAAACACCAAATCTCACCAAAATAGAAATGCTAATTAGAACCATTTTATGCCATTGTCAATATTGAAAACGTTAAAGTTGATCACTTATTTTTAACATTTATTGATTAATTTCAAATGACTCAAAACTACTGTCATATAAAAATTGATGATAGAATTTCAACATCATAAATTATTATTTGGTGGAATTTTGTGTTTTGGAGCATTGGTGGCATTTTTTATAGCTAAAGATGAGTTATCTACCAACACATCAAATAACGAATTGACCATTTTAGAGAAAATTGAACTGGTCACAAATTGCGACCAGTTAGCTTCCCTTAAACATTCTTCAGTACTCCCTTTGGTATTTACTGAGCAAGGCGTTTCTATGTTATCTTCAGTTCTTCGCTCTGAAAAAGCGGTTCAAATAAATATTGAAATAATGCGTGCGTTTGCAAGATATCGCGGCATATTGAATGAGAATGAAGTGTTGAAAAAGGAAATTCTAAAACTTGATACAAAAATCAATCAGGCGTTTAAATATTTACTTGAAAAATTAGATGCTTTGCATCAAAATGAAAATGAACCGCGAAAACCAATAGGATATAAGTTGACAAAGAAGAAGTAATACCAATTGTAGTTCAAAATGCCGCATAGCAAATTTCGAATTTATCCCGAACCTTCGGGAGTTAATGCCGATAGATCAGCAAAACCGCAAATTGAACGAAGTGAATTGAAAATCAGCGAAGGCAAATAAAAAATAATAATGCTGAGCTAAAACCCGCCTGACCGGACGGGCAGGTATGCG
>JAQIBR010000259.1 GCA_027858955.1 Bacteroidales bacterium | reverse complement strand
TGAGATTTGAGTTTATTACTTACAGAATTTCTCAGGATTATTCATCATGGAGATTAGCATTTTCCGAACTTCATCATAGCCTTTCATTAGTGTTGAATGAGTCTCCTTATCAATATATTCACAATCTTTTGAGTAATCTAACCAATTTTCGGTTTCATATTCTTCACCCAGAGAATCGCTCAGTTTGCTGACGAAAGATTTAATATAAATTCTCTTGGCCCAGGCTTCAGCAATGTTTGAAGTTACTGATCTTGAAGACCTTCGAATCTGATCTGTTAATGAATATTTTTCCTCTTTAGGGAAAGATTTGGTCATTTCAAATATTGCCATGGCAATTTTATAGGCTTTTTGAAAGACGATTAAATCGCGAAAACCTTTTATTTGTGACATTTTTTTATTTTTTTGATTTAATGCTAATATACGAAATTTTGCAGGGTATTTATTTTGAGTTTTGAGCGTCGTATATCATCTCCCATTTTTTCCAACTCTATATTCTACACTCCTTTCTCCTTTCTCTTCTCTCATCGCTCACATCTCACATCTCACATCTCATCTCTCCTTTCTCACCTCTCACCTCTCACCTCTCACCTCTCTCCTCTCATCACTCACCTCTCTTTCTCCAAAACAAGCATCAAATTAAGCTAATATTCCTAACTTAGCTGCTTTAAACAATAAGTAAATGGAAGAAAATACAGTAGTATCTATTCGCGAAATGGATGTTTTTCAAGATGATATTTTGGTGCTTAAAGGAGTAAATCTTGAAGTAAATAAAGGCGATTTTTTTTACATTATCGGTAAAACAGGAAGCGGAAAAAGTAGTTTGCTAAAAACTCTATATGCCGACTTGCCTTTTGTTTCGGGAGAAGCACAGGTGGTGGGCTATGATTTACAAAAACTCAAAAGAAAAGATATTCCCTTTCTACGACGAAAACTTGGCATTGTTTTTCAGGAATTTCAGTTATTGCAAGATCGTAATATAGAAGAGAATCTTTTTTTTGTAATGCGAGCTACAGGTTGGAAAGATAAAAAAGCAATGAAAGATAAAGCGACCGAGATTTTAGGAAAAGTTGGGCTTCAAAATAAGGGTTATAAAATGCCACATCAGGTATCGGGTGGTGAGCAGCAACGTTTGGGTATTGCTCGAGCACTTATAAATGATCCGGTACTTATTTTGGCAGATGAGCCAACCGGAAATCTCGACCCACAATCTTCAGAAGGAATTATAGAACTACTTTTAGATATCAGCAAAAACAAATGTGCAGTATTAATGGCAACGCACGATTATTCACTATTTGAGAAGTTTCCATCGCAAACCTTTGTTTGTGAACATGGAAGACTAATAGAAGGAGGAAAGGGAGATGCTTCGACAAGCTCAGCATGACGATGAGACTGAAATGGAGAGTAATTAGTGCTATGCACGTAAAAAGGTAATTTGTCCCCAATTGGTGGACGTAAATAATCGCAAAAACTTTACATCCCATGAAACTCGAAGAATTTGAAACGTATAATCTATCAATGGAACTTGGAGAAACAGTTTATAATGAAGTTATAAAATGGAATTATTTTGATAAGGACACCATTGGCAAGCAATTGGTTCGATCAGCGGATTCAATTGCAGCAAATTTAAGTTCACCCAGTGAAATAATTTTAAATCTTAAACTATAATGTTTTACGTATATGTTTTATTGAGTGAAAAAGACAGTAAATTATATGTTGGATATACAAAAGATTTAAAATTAAGATTTGAGCAACACAAAAAAGGATATGTAGAATCAACTAAAAATAGAAGGCCATTAAATTTAATTTATTATGAAGCATGTTTGTTGCAAGAAGATGCTATTAGGAGAGAAAAATATTTAAAATCAATTTATGGGAAAATGTTTATTAGAAAAAGACTCAAATCTTATTTCACAGGGTAAAGGATTAGGCAGGTATCATTATAAAGAAAGGAAAAATTTCAGTTATTATTCCAGAGGCTCCTTGTTTGAAACTAAAACATGGCTAAACAAAGCTGTTAACAGAAAACTGATTAATCAAGAGAAATATAAGGTTTTATTGCAAAATACAGAAGTTATAGGAATCAAAATTAATAATTATATAAATTCAATCAGATCAAAACAATGAATTTTATACAAAGCATCCTTGCACAAAATTACATTTTACGCACGTAGTGCTAATTACGTCCGACGGTAGGAGGACAAATTACAATTAAAAAAATGTCATCAAAAAACTACATAAATAGAGAAGTAAGTTGGTTAAGCTTTAATGAGCGAGTGCTACAGGAAGCTATGGATATTTCCAATCCTGTTTTGGAACGCATGAAATATCTAGGTATATTTTCGAACAATCGTGATGAGTTTTACAGGGTTAGGGTTGCTACTCTTAATCGTATGAAAGCATACAAAAAAATTGATGCAGGCCAAAAAAGAGAGATTACTCGTACACTTCGCGATATTCACCAAATAGTTGCCGATCAGGAAGCAAATTTTACTCAAGCATATCACAATATATTAGACGAACTGGCAAAGAATAATATCTTCATCATAAATGAAAACGAGCTTGATATAGAACAACAACAATATGTCGAGCAATATTTTCAGCAAAATATCCGCTTACATCTTTCTCCTTTGTTGCTAGATTCAATTTCAAGCTTAGCTCATTTTAAAGATAAGCATATCTATTTGGCAGTAAAAATGGCCGATAGTAAAAAATCGCAAAAAGATAATTTTGCACTCATCGAATTGCCTACCGAAGAAATATCACGTTTTATTAAGTTGCCTCAGACTGACGAGAAAAATAATATTATTTTTCTGGACGATGTGATTCGAGTAAACCTGAAAAGTATTTTTGGGATATTTGGTTATGATACTTTTGAAGGGCATATTATTAAATTTACACGCGATGCCGAGTTGGATATCGACAGCGATTTATCTAAAAGCTTTCTGGAGACAATGAACGAAAGCATTAAGCAGCGCATTAAAGGAGATGCAGTTCGATTTGTGTATGATAGCGCTATCGATCCAAGGTTTTTAAAGAAGCTTTTGGCCAAATTTGGAATAACACATAGCGATACTCTTAGAGCCGGAGGCCGATATCATAATTTTAAAGATTTTATGGATTTCCCTATTCCAATAAATATCGAAACTCTCGGGAAGGATAAAACATTTTTGTATAATGAACTGCATCAACTCTCACATCCATATATTCTTCCCAGCAAAAGCATGTTCGAATTGATAAGGGAAAAAGATATCATGTTTCATTATCCTTATCATACATTTCAACATATAGTTAATCTTGTCCGGGAAGCGGCAATCGATCCAAAGGTTCGTTCTATAAAAATGACATTTTATCGTGTTGCAAAGAAATCAAAAATTATTAATGCCTTGATAAATGCTGCAAGAAATGGAAAACTAGTAACCGTTTTTTTGGAGCTTCAGGCGCGTTTTGATGAGCAGGCCAATATTATGTGGACCCAAAAACTTCAAGAAGAAGGTGTACGTGTAATTCAAAATATTCCTGGATTTAAAGTACATAGCAAACTATTGTTAATCAGGCGTAAAGAAAAAGGAAAGAGTGTTCATTATGCAAATATCAGCACAGGTAATTTTAACGAATCTACGGCAAAAGTTTATGCTGATGATAGTCTGCTGACTAGCGATAAAACAATTTGTGATGATGTAAATAATGTTTTTCATCTTTTTGAGTCGAAATATCTCACTCCTTCTTTTTCGGAATTAGTAGTGTCACCTTTTAAGTTGCGTAACTTTTTTACTCAGATGATAAATCGCGAAATTCGCAATGCAAGAGCAGGAAAAGAAGCTTGGGTAATTCTTAAGTTAAATAATCTTGTTGACACTAAGATTGTGAATAAACTTTATCTTGCAGGAAAAGCCGGCGTTAAAATCACTCTTATTATTCGTGGTATTTGTGTTTTGAAAGCAGGCGAAGCAGGATTATCAGAAAATATTGAAGCTTTTGGCATTGTCGATCGTTTTCTAGAGCATTCTCGAGTGTTTGTTTTTGCCAATGAAGATAATCCGGAAGTTTTTCTAACCTCCGCCGATTTGATGTCGCGCAATCTCGATCATCGCATAGAAGTCGTTTGCCCCATAAAATCTTCTGAATTGAAATTAGAACTAATTGATATGTTGCAAATTCAGATAAAAGACAATGTGAAATCAAGATGGCTTCACGCGGATAAAATAAATAAATACAGATTACCAAAGGCAGGAGAGAAGCTTGTTCGATCGCAAGAAGAAATTTATTCTTATCTAAAGAGTAAATAACAAATTAACATTTACCTTGAGCCAGACGAAGTGCATCTACATATACACTGAACTGAATAGTGAGCTTAAAAAACTAGTCGGAGTGGACCAGCACTAAATATTATTTTGTCCAAAGGGACTCCTTCTGAGATGTGCTGATGTACTTTAAGTGTGTATTTTAACTTTATTAAGAATTGACTTCACGGTTAGTGGTTAAATTGAGCGCAATCAAAATACCTTTATTGAGCTTGCCGAAACACCTGTATTGAGCGAAGCCGAAATAAGGTTAATTGAGTGGCGGTAGTTTTTTCTACTAATGTAAATAAATGAAAAAAGATAAGGTTTTGTAATGTTTCATAATCTTACACATTAACGACCTGAATTATATTTAAAAACCTTATATTCAGTTTTTTAACCTTAGTAGAAAAGTCATAAAATACCTGATCTAAAACCTTATTTCGACCTTGCTCAATACAGGTATTACCTTATTTTTTTCTATGTTTTGTTGATAATGCTGAATGAACAAATCGTATTCTTCTGCAAAACTCATTTTTTTATGATGTTCAGGCTGACTGAGTATATATTTGCATCCCGCACGTGCGGGATCTACATCTTTCAGCAATAATATTAGCTAATTCGATTTTCATACGTCAATGTAACAAATTAATGTATATTTTATTCCAGCACATCAAAATAATATTTAGCATCATTATTTATAAAACTAGTATGCATGCATACAATTATTTTTGTAATTTAGCTTTTAAATTAAAAAAGACATTTTTCAGGGAAAAATTGCTGAATAATTTTATTTTCCCCAATAAAATATAAACATAAACTTAAATCAAAGACAATGGATTTTCAATTTACCGAAGAGCAGCTAATGATACAGCAGGCTGCGCGCGATTATGCACAACGCGAATTGATTAAGGATGTACTTGAACGTGATGAAGGAGCTATTTACCCGACGGAACATGTAAAAAATCTTGCAGAATTGGGGTTTATGGGAATGTTGGTTGGAGAAGAATGGGATGGCGGAGGAATGGATACTGTATCCTATGTTTTAGCTATGGAAGAAATCTCAAAAGTCGATGCTTCAGCATCTGTAATTATGTCGGTAAATAATTCATTGGTCTGTTATGGTTTAGAGAATTTTGGCACTGATGCTCAACGTGAAAAATATCTTAAACCTTTGGCACGTGGAGAGAAAATTGGAGCTTTTCTATTATCTGAGCCCGAAGCAGGATCGGATGCGACCAAGCAAAGAACAACGGCAGAAGATAAAGGCGATTATTATCTTTTAAACGGCACAAAAAACTGGATCACTAATGGAAATACAGCTTCAACCTATTTGGTAATTGCTCATACACATCCAGAAAAAGGACATCGCGGTATCAATGTTTTTATTGTTGAGCGACACGCCGAAGGTATATCTGTTGGGCCACACGAAAATAAAATGGGTATGCGCTCTTCGGATACACATTCCGTAATGTTTACCGATGTAAAAGTGCCAAAAGATAATCGAATAGGAGAAGATGGCTTTGGGTTTAAGTTTGCTATGAAAACTCTTGAAGGAGGTCGAATCGGAATTGCTTCTCAAGCATTAGGATTAGCATCAGGTGCTTTGGAATTATCAGTTAAATATGCCAAAGAACGCAAAGCATTCGGAACGGAAATAATTAATCACCAAGCAATTGCGTTTAAATTAGCCGATATGGCAGTAAAAGTAGAAAATGCACGCAATCTTTGTTTGAAAGCCGCTTGGCTAAAAGATCAAGATGAACCTTATGGTATTGCAAGTGCTATGGCTAAACAATATGCTGCAGATATAGCTATGGAAGTCACTACTGAAGCCGTTCAAATTCATGGTGGTTATGGTTATGTAAAGGAGTATCACGTAGAACGCTTGATGCGCGAAGCGAAACTGACGCAGATTTACGAAGGAACCTCGGAAGTGCAGAAGATTATTGTATCGAGAAGCCTGATGTAATATGCTGTGTAAAGAGATGTAAGTCAGTATTTAATGAGCTGAGAGACTGAGAGACTGAGAGACTGAGAGATTGAGAGACTGAGAGATTGAGAGACTGAGAGATTGAGAGACTGAGAGATTGAGAGATTGAGAGATGAGTTAAGACTGAAGAATTCAGAGTGAAAATTTCTTGTAATGAAAGCGCTGAAAGCGCGAAATATAATAGCCTAGGGTGAAGTGAGTTACGAACGAAACCCTAGGTAAGAATAACAATAATAAAATGAGCCGCCTGCCATGTTTTAAAAGCAAAGCATACAGTACGGCGGCGATTAACGATATTTGGAAAGATTTTCGCAAAAAAAATGGCGTTACTAAAGAATGAATTAATAATAGTGGACGAATCTAATAACTAAGTTTACCTAAAAGAAATTAATAGACAGCATTAAATAATTTATATAATGAAAATACTAGTTTGTTTAAGCAATGTCCCCGACACCACAACCAAAATTAAACTCAGCGGCGACAAGTCGGCTGTGGATATGGCTGGTGTTCAGTGGGTTATAAACCCCTGGGACGAATTAGCACTTACACGTGCTTTGGATTTAAAAGAAAAATCCAATGGAAAAATCGACCAAATTACGGTAATTACTGTTGGCGAAAAGCATACAGAACCTACTATTCGTAAAGCTTTGGCCGTTGGTGCAGATGATGCTGTTCGCATCAATATGATTCCAACTGATGATTACGAAGTAGCTTCAAACATTGCAGCTTATTTAAAAGATAATCCTTACGATATCATCCTTTCGGGCATTGAATCAAGCGATTATAATGGTTCTGCTGTTGGCGGAATGTTAGCAGAGTTTCTAAAGGTTCCTTCTGTTTCTGCCGTCTCTTTTCTCGACATTGAAGGTGAAGAACCACTAATGAAACGCGAAATTCCAGGCGGAACGGAAACAGTTAAAGTCCCTTTCCCTTTTGTTGCTATTGTTCAAAAAGGAATTGCTCTTGACCCTCGAATCCCTGCTATGCGTGGAATTATGATGGCTCGTAAAAAACCGTTGACCGTTGTTGAGCCAGCTGGTGAAGGCGCAAAATCTAGCTTTGCTAATTTTGATATGCCAAAGCCAAAAGCTAAAGTAAAAATGATAGATGCCGAAAATGCCGGCGAACTCATCACTTTATTGCACGAAGAAGCCAAAGTTATTTAACGCTAAAAAAACGTAGATTATGTCAGTTATAGTATATACCGAAAATTGGGAAGGAAAATTTAAAAAATCAAGTTACGAACTTGTTTCCTATGCCCATTCAATTGCAACTGAATTAGGTGTAGAAACCGTTGTTGTTTCTATCGGACAAGTTGCCGACGATCAATTAAATATTCTAGCTAATTATGGTGCAAATAAAATATTGAGCGCCACTAACGATAAATTTGCCGTCTTAGACAATGCGGCTTATGCTTCTGTTATTGCACGTGCAGCAAAAGCAAATAATGCAAAAGTGATTGTGTTTGCCAATAACTTCACTGGAAAAGCTGTTTCTCCACGAGTTGCTGTTAAACTCGAAGCTGGATTGGCAAATAGTGTAACCGCATTGCCATTAAGCCTTGACCCTTTTGTGGTTCAAAAAAATGTTTTTAACGGGAAGGCGCTAGGCAAACAACAAATCAATTCAGATATCAAAGTTATTTCTTTAGCACAAAACTCTTTCGAGATTAAAGAGGTAGAGGGTTCTGCCACTATTGAAGCCTTTGATGCAGGTTTAAATGATGCTAAATTTGATACTCAGCTTATCGAAAAAAATACCGTTAGTGGCAAAATTATCCTTACCGATGCTGAGTTGGTTGTTAGTGGTGGCCGTGGTATGAAATCAGCCGATAATTGGAGCCCTCTCGAAGAATTGGCTGCCATTTTAGGAGCGGGTACTGCTTGTTCTCGCCCTGTTGCCGATGAAGGTTGGCGCCCTCATGCTGAGCATGTTGGACAAACAGGGAAAATTATTGCACCTAATTTATATATTGCTTTGGGAATCTCAGGTGCTATTCAGCATTTGGCAGGTGTAAGTTCTTCTAAAATAATCGTGGCCGTTAATACAGATCCTGAAGCACCTTTCTTCGAAGCAGCAGATTATGGTATACTTGGCGATGTACATAAAGTACTTCCTCTATTGGTTGAAGCTGCTAAGTCTTTTAAAGCACATCAATAATATTTTTTGGGCGGCCGGGCAGGCTATCCGTTATAGTTTTGCCGCCAAATACCGTTCAGCAAGAAAAAAAAGGAAGCTTCCGTTGGTCGCTTCTTTTTTTTATGCTTCTCAGGCATTTGTCCGGCAAAAGCTGCCACTGCTATCCTTGCCGCAGTTTGATGTATGCCCGAATTATGATTGGTCTATTCGGAGTGCGGCTCTAAGTCGCGTCCCGAATATATTTTTCAAGTTATACCAATTGTAGTTCAAAATGCCGCATAGCAAATTTTGAATTTATCCCGAACCTTCGGGAGTTAATGCCGATAGATCAACAAAACCGCTAATTAAACGAAGTGAATTGAAAATCAGCGAAGGCAAATAAAAAATAATAATGCTGAGCTAAAACCCGCCTGACCGGACGGGCAGGTATGCGTCATTTAGTTGACTAATCGGTATTAGCTGACGGATTGAAAATTCCGGAGTATATTGAACCACCATTCCGGCGCAAACTGCACCACTTGTTAAATGATGAATTTGTAATACAAATATAGATTAATTTTCAATATATTTTTTTCTAAGTGATTC
>JAQIBR010000213.1 GCA_027858955.1 Bacteroidales bacterium | reverse complement strand
TGTGAACTATGAGAAAATTCATTCAATTACAAAGGCAAAAATACTGCAAACAACATCCTTAAAGTGTTAAGGGCTTTTAAGAAGCGTTAAAGAAAGTTAAAGCCTTATTTCCAATATGTTTCGGTTCTATCTTTGCTATAATTATCCATAGATTATGAATAAAAAAGTCATTTATCTAATCATTAGTCTCATGTCTTTTGCGCTAATTAGCCTGATGGTAATTCAGGTTTATTGGATCAAGAACACGATTAAGGTAAAGCAGGCCATTTTTAATCGTGATGTAGATGTGGCAGTTTCCAAAACCATTTACAATCTTGAACGAATTGACCGTGCACTTGCTTATACACGGCAAAAAGATATTCTTTCGCAAAATAAAATGCTATTCTATAATAAGCCTGATTCTATTAATCAATCAATCACTTCAAACCTTTTAAATTTTTCGCTTAGTCCTAATATTAACGATATTAATAACAATGGTTTTAGTTCACAACGCATTATCGAAAATATTTTTTCTCAATCAAAATTACTAAGCAATTTTGCCGAAAACCGCATTAATATTCAGTTAATCGATTCTCTTTTGCAACGTGAATTTCGAGCCTCCAACATCAACACCAAATACGAATTTGCTGTATATAGTCCTAATCGGAATAAATTAGTTTTACAAAAAACCGGTAAATTCCCAAAAGAACTATTACAATCTGGTTTTAGATATTTACTCTTTCCGAGCGATGTTTTTCCACAAAACGATTTATTGATGCTCTATTTTCCAAATGAGCAACAGTTTTTGATTACGCGTTTGTGGGTGTTGTTAGTGATCTCATTTTTTCTTATTTCGGCCATAATATTTTCATTTACTTATGTGGTATCAACAGTTTTCCAACAAAAAAAAGTTTCTGAAATACGCAATGATTTTATCAACAATATGACTCACGAATTTAAAACACCAATATCTACAATATCTCTGGCATGTGAAGCTTTAACAGATAAGGATATCGTGAAAACAAATGGTTTTTACGATTCATATATCAAGGTTATTTCTGAAGAAAACGGACGTTTATATGGCATGTCCGAAAGAATATTACAAAGTGCGCGTTTCCAAAAAGGAGAAATAATACTAAACATAGAAAACGTAAATATTCACGACGCTTTTAACGATGCAATTTCAAAAATCAATTTACAAATTGAAAAAAAGGGCGGTGTAATTCATACTGATTTCAAGGCCGATCAAGCAATTATTCAAGCCGACCGTGTCCACATTACCAATATTATTTTTAACTTGCTCGATAATGCCAATAAATACACTCCTTGGGCACCAATTATATATGTTTCGAGCAAAACAATTGGTAAAGGTATATTGTTTACAATTAAAGATAATGGAATAGGCATAAACAAATCTAATCAAAAAAAGGTGTTCGATAAACTATATCGTGTGCCTACAGGCAACATTCACAATGTAAAAGGCTTTGGTTTAGGCTTAAGCTATGTAAAAACAATAGTTGAAAAACATCATGGGAAAATCACTCTTGAAAGCGAACTTAAAAAAGGAAGTAGTTTTTCGATATACTTACCCTTTAACACAATATTAAAACAAGCATAAAAATGGAAAATCAGGAAATCAAAATACTTTTAGCAGAAGACGACAATAATCTAGGAACAGTTTTAAAAGCATATCTAGATGCAAAAAAATACAAAACTACTCTTCGTGTAAATGGCCAAGAAGCCAAAGAAGAATTTCAAAAAGGCGATTATGATTTTCTAATTATAGATGTGATGATGCCGGTAAAAGATGGTTTTACTTTGGCTCGTGAAATTCGCGAAACAAATAAAAATATTCCTATTTTGTTTTTAACGGCCAAATCGTTGCAAGAAGATAAGATGGAAGGATTTAAAATTGGTGCCGACGACTATCTTACTAAACCCTTCAGTATGGAAGAGCTTTTGGTGAGAATTGAAGCTATTTTACGAAGAACAGAAGCGCAAGACTCAAGCGTAAACAAAGAATTTTTCACTATTGGAAAATTCTCTTTTGATGTAACGCGGCATATTTTATCTGCTGATGGAGAAAGTCAAAAGCTTACTTCAAAAGAAGCTGAATTATTAAAAATGCTTTGTGCACGAAGAAACGAAACTTTGGATAGGAGTGATGCTTTAAAACAAATTTGGCATGATGACAGCTATTTTAATGCAAGAAGCATGGATGTATATGTTACCAAATTACGTAAATATCTTAGAAGCGATCCTACAATTGAAATATTAAATGTGCACGGAGTTGGTTTTAAGCTAATTACGGAGTAATTTAATCCTTCACTCGTTTCGGATTTTTAGTAACAAAACTTTTCCACCCAGTATAGCTATCGCCTTCTGTAGAAGGGTTTTTTTGCAAATAATGACAAACAGCAGCAGCCAAACCATCAGTAGCATCTAGATATTCAGTTTGTTCTTTTAACTTCAAAATCTGTGTAAGCATAGCTGCTACTTGCACTTTAGATGCTGTTCCTTTTCCGGTAATAGCCATTTTTATTTTTCGTGGTGCGTATTCAAAAATAGGAACATCGCGATATAATCCGGCAGCCATTGCAACACCTTGTGCTCTGCCAAGTTTTAACATCGATTGTACATTCTTACCAAAAAAAGGAGCTTCAAGAGACATTTCATCGGGTTTATATTCATCTATAAGAGACAAGGTTCTTTCAAATATCTTCTTCAATTTCATGGGATGATTAGAATAGCCGCCCAATTTAAGAACGCCCATAGCTATCATTTCGATAGTACTCCCTTTTTGGTGAATAAGTCCATAACCCATTATATTGGTTCCCGGGTCGATACCTAAAATTACACGATCTTTTTTCAAGAATTATATTTCTAGTTCTCACAAAGATAAAAAAAGCAATTGTATTAAATTTATCTTATTTGGATAGATTTAAATAGTATTCAGATTTTTTCTTATCCAGGAAGCGAGTATAGATATTACCCATATATTTTGCATACTCTTTTGATGGGTATAGTTTATAAAGCTTTTTATAATATCCTAAAGACTTTTTAAAATCTGCAGTAACAATATCTAAAGCTTTCACCATAATGTTATATTGCTTATTGGTTTTATTCTTTTCATAAGCATCCAGTTCATTTTGATAACGCTTTTCTGCCTTCCAGAAGTATTTTTCAGCCATCCATTCCAATGCTGATCTATTTGTTACATCCTTCTTTAAAATGGCTGTAGCGATAAGATTAACCACATCATCATTGTTCAATTTTTTCTGAGCAATCAAATATAAATCCATCATTTGAACACTTGTTTGAGTTCTAGCATCAAAGGAAGGCCACATAGCAATTGCTTTATTCCAATTCTCACTTTCGATATAGGTTTCAAATAAACGTTTACTTTGAACAGAAAAACGCACATCTGTAACAAAATGCTCTACAAAATATTCAAGCACTTCTATTTCTTTTGATAAATTATCGATACTTTTATAGACGCTCTGCATATTTGCATACAAATCGGGATCGGCATATCCTTTATAAGAAGCTTGTTTAAAATACTTTTCTGCCACTATATATTTATTTATTTTCAAAGCTGTATTCGCTGCGGCACCATATATTTCACCGTCTATCTCTTTGTTTTTGCTTTGTTGTTCTTTAATAAAGTTGTTATAATAATTAAATGCTGTTTCGAAATCGCCAGCAGCAGCAGCATCGCTTGCAATGGTATTTTGTTTGCTAATTTTTGAAGTACCTGAACACCCAGTGATAAATAAGGAAACTAAAATAATTGCTAATAAAGTAAATTTTGACATATTGTTTTTTGAGCGGCAAAAATAAACAGAAAAATCGTTCTATTAAAGAAAATTTAATTTTAAGTAGACTTTAATAAAAAATGTATAGCTTTGTGTAATTACTAATTATCAAAAAACTATTATGAATACAGGAACAGTAAAATTTTTCAACACAACCAAAGGTTATGGTTTTGTAAAAGACAATGAATCAGGAAACGAGTATTTTATTCACGTGTCAGGATTAATTGATGACATTAAAGAAAATGATGAAGTATCATTTGAACTTCAAGAAGGTAAAAAAGGATTAAATGCCGTAAATGTAAAACTTGTTTAGTTAGAACTATAAATCTTAAAGATTTCGATCCCGTATTAATTACGGGATTTTTTTTGTAATTATATCAATCCAAGTTTTTTAGATATATCTAACATTTTAATAATTGGCTTCTTAGCTCTATCAATCACATCAGCTTCTAATTCAATATTAGGCGATTCATTTTTCATAGCCAAATACAGTTTCTCTAAAGTATTCAATTTCATATACGGACAATCATTACAGCTGCATGTTTCGTCTTTAGGTACCACCAGAAATTCCTTCTCAGGTGATTTTTTTTGCATTTGATGTAAAATACCTGTTTCGCTGGCGACTATATACTTTTTAAAATTTGTATTTTCGGTATATTTAAGCATAGCAGTGGTTGATCCAACCATATCAGCCAAAGTCAAAATAGCTCCATCACATTCGGGGTGTGCAATAACTTGAGCTTCAGGATTTAATAATTTCAAATTAATAATTGCTTCGGTTGTAAGTTGGTCATGAACCTCGCAAATTCCGTCCCACAAAATCATATTTCTTCCTGTAAGTTGGTTAATATACGCACCTAAATTTTTATCAGGAGCAAATATTATTTTCTGATCTTTGGGGAATGATTCAACAATTTGAACGGCATTTCCCGATGTAACAATTACATCGGATAATTCCTTAATTCCGGCAGTGCAGTTGATGTAGGAGAGAACAATATGATCGGGATATTTAGAGCGGAATTTGGCAAAATCAACAGGATGACAAGAAGCTGCTAATGAACAACCTGCTTCTAAATCGGGAAGTAAAACTTTCTTGTTTGGATTAAGTATTTTTGCTGTTTCGGCCATAAAATGAACTCCGGCAAAAACAATTATTTCTGCTTTTGTTTCAGCTGCTGCTTGAGCTAATCCAAGACTATCGCCAACATAATCTGCAATGTCTTGAATTTCAGGTATTTGATAATAGTGAGCAAGGATGATTGCATTTTTTTCTATTTTTAACCTTTCGATTTCCTGAACGTAATCAATCATTGTTTTTTATTTTGATGCAAACATAAATAAATCCAAGAGAATAATCCATCATAATTTATTAGCTTTTTGGCTTATCAACATCGTATAAATATGTTATTATTTTATAAAAAGAATTACTATTATTATTATAGGCTGTGAATAGCTGTAAAACTTTAATGAATAAAACTTGCATGTTAATAAGCTTGATGTTTTTTAACATTTAATGATTTTCTATATGCTTGATATTTAAAAATAAATCAATTTTTTAAACATTTTGTTAATAATCAAGAGTTTATAATTAAGTACAAAAACAGCGGTTAAAAATTGTTGACAAAGCGGTGATAATTTTGAATAAGTTGGGATAAGTTTTTGTTTAAGTTATAAATGAAGGTGATCTTGTTAATAAGATTGATTTTATACACAAATATAAACAGGAAATGAACAATGAGTTAACAATATCTTTAAATTTGCACAAAAAACAATGATAGACAAAGGAATAGTAATTCCAATAGCATCTGATCATGGTGGCTTTGCCATGAAAGAATTTTTAATTGATAAACTTAAGGAAGAAGGATTTAGCGTAAAGGATTTTGGCGCATTTTCGGAAGAAAGTGTTGATTATCCTGATATGATTCATCCACTTGCTAAAGCTATAAATGATGGTATTTATCCTCTTGGAATTATGATGTGCGGAAGTGGAAACGGCGCTCAAATGACGGCAAATAAATATAAAGGGGTTCGCGCTGGTTTGTGCTGGACTGTAGAACAGGCAGAGTTAATACGCTTACATAACAACGCCAATATTATTTCTATTCCTGGAAGGTTTATAGTTTTTGATGTTGCCCTGGAAATGGTTCAAGTATTTTTAAATACTGAATTTGAAGGTGGTAGACATAATATTCGTATTGAAAAAATTTCTAAAACGCTTTAATAAAAATAATAATGTCAGAAATTGCAGCTAAATTCCTTAAAGAATCAAAATTGAAAGCCTTTGATCTAGATCATAGGAAAAAGATTAATTTCAATATTGGTAAGTATAATAATGCATTTAAAAAGGGATTGTTGCAATACCAAAACTTAGATTTAGCCAAAAGCAGAGCCGCTAATATTAAAAGTAAAACGGTAAACGATTTGGATAAATATCTGGTTGATTTCGAACTAAATTTTACAAATAATGGTGGAAAAGTTATTTGGGCTGTTGATGCTGAAGAAGCTCGTAACGAAGTATTGAAAATACTTAAAAAGCATGGTGCCAAACAGTTAGTTAAAATGAAATCGATGACTACTGAAGAAATAGAGCTCAATCCTTTTCTAGAAAAACAAGGAATAGAATCTTTGGAAACTGATTTGGGCGAATACATTGTTCAACTTGCCGGCGAAAAACCATACCATATTGTTACACCCGCAATGCATAAATCAAAAGAAGATATTGCTCTTTTGTTTAACGAAAAAATGGGCTGGGACGAAGGCTTAAGCCCTGAACAAATCACATCTAAAGTAAGAGTAAAGCTTCGCGATAAATTTTATCATGCTGATGTAGGAATTACCGGAGCAAACTTTTTAATTGCAGATACAGGATCCTTTGCTCTTACTGAAAATGAAGGCAATGGTGTTTTGTGCATGTCTATGCCAAAGGTTCATATTGCCATTGCCGGAATAGAAAAAATTATTCCAAGCATTAACGATTTAGATATTTTTTGGCCTTTGTTAAGCAGTCATGGAACTGGTCAACACATGTCAGTTTATAACAGTATTATCAACGGCCCCAAAAAACCGAATGAAAAAGACGGTCCTGAAGAATGCTATGTGATTATCTTAAATAATAAACGCACACAACTGTTGGAACAAGAAGAACAAAGGGTAGCTTTATCTTGTATTAGATGTGGTGCTTGTTTAAATGCTTGTCCTGTATACAAAAACATCGGTGGACATACTTATGAAGCAACTTATAGCGGACCAATAGGCTCGGTTATTTCGCCCTGGATGTTAGGTATGAAAGACTATAAACATTTAAGTTTTGCGTCTACGCTTTGCGGTGCCTGCACAGAAGTTTGCCCGGTAAAAATTCCCTTACACGATTTATTGTTATTAAACCGTCGCGATGCTGTTTCACAAAAATATACAACTTCAATGGAGCGTATATCAGTTAAAGGAAGCAGCAAATTTTTAATGAATAGAAAATGGGTAGATTTTTTTAGTGGCAAAACAAAACAATTTTTCATTTCTCTATTTATCAAAAAACTCTGGGGTAATAATAGAACTTTTCCTCCTATTGCAGATAAATCATTTCATGATGAATGGGTAAAAAAATAAAAAGAATTAAGCTTTTTTCTTTTTAAATACTCTGTTTACCCACCGAGGTAAAATAATAGCCCCAATAAATAGGTAAGGATAATAAGAGATTAATCGCCACAGAAGAGCTAATGGAATAACCCAATTTAAGTTTGGAATAAAGTCTCCTAAAAAATCTCGAAAAAATATCTCAGCCAAACCACTTCCTCCAGGTGTAGGGCTAACTAAAAGTAGTATCCACATACTTAGTTGTCTGGCGTAAATCAATAAGTGTTCACGCCAACCCAAGCTATCAATAAAGAAAGCCATAAACATAAAATTAACCACCCAATAGCGTCCTGTCCAGGAAATGATTGTTGCCATAAAAGATTTCAGCCAGAAGACTATACTTTTGGTTTTAAACCATTTAGATGCTTCTATTAGTTGATCTGCTAAAAGACAAACATTGTCTTGCCAGCGTTTAATAAGAGGAAACTTAAACAGCCATTTTAAAAGAGATTTAATAATATAAGGATTTATAAAAATTGCATAACCCAATAAAATGGTGTAGAAAAATATCACTGCATAGCCTATCCAAAAATAATATTTTAGTTGACTCAAATGAACCAGATCTTTAGCTGGAAAAATCGTATTTCCATAAATTATTAATAGAATAGGTATTGCAAGAATGAAAAAGACTTCATCTAAAAATATTGCCACCAAAACAACTGCTGTACTTTTTCCGGCACTTAATTTTTCTTTAAAAAGGAAATAGATTGCCGGTGCTGTTCCTCCTACTACCGAGGGAGAAATTGCCGAACTAAATTCCCACAACATTATTATTTCAAAAGCTTGCCGCCAACTCAGTTCTTTATCTGTTAAAAGTCTTATGCGTATAATGTAGGCCAAATCACGGATTACCATCATTAAAATGGAAATAAATATCCAGATAGCCGCAGCTCCCGACCATTGTAGAAAGGAAAATTGATCTGTATCGAAATTACGTATCAATAAGTAAGCAGCAACTCCTAATCCCAGAACAATAGGTAGAATAATGCGACTAGGTTTTAGTGCGCTCAATATCTTTTTTCCGCTTTCAATTTTTAATTTAGGCATGAGTCGAACAAAGATAATAAAGCAGGGCAAAACTTTCGCTTTTTACGTATCATAAATACATAGAAAGGAAAAAAGAGTAGAAGTTGGTAAACTCAAACTCTTTTAAAAACCGGTTTGTTACAATTGATCAAAAAAGGCGAGTAAATCTTCTTTTCTTCGATGAGAGACATCGAATTTTATATTGCCGCGCATTATAGCAAAACCGCCATCCATTTTTTCATAACGCTCAATATATTTAAGGTTGATTATATGAGATCGATGAATACGCATAAAACCAAATTCATCGAGTATGTTTTCAAAATCTTTCAATGTTTTTGAAACAATAATTGGCTCTCTTTCAAGGAAATAAAAACGTGTATAATTTCTATCACTACTTAGCGCAACAACCTCGTTAATATCAATAACAAAAATATTTTCGGTGGTTCTTAACACTAGTTTTTTATATGCCTCATTATGGTTTCTCATATTGGATAAAAAAGCTTCAAACTTAATATCCATGTCGTTTGTTAAGTCCGTTATGACTAAATTTTTAATCTTATTTATGGCACTTTTAAGCTCATCGGGGTCAATAGGCTTTAGCAGATAGTCGATTGCGCTAAATTTAAAAGCTCGAATTGCGTATTCTTCGAATGCAGTGATAAATATTACTTTAAAATCTATTTTACCATATCGAGCCAGCAAATCAAAACCGGAACCATCAGGCATTTTAATATCAAGCAAAACCAAATCGGGTTTAAGCTCTTTAATCGCATCAATGCCTTTGCGCATATTTTTGGCCTGCCCTACTACCTGAACATCATCTTTACAATAGATTTCAAGCAAAGTTTGAATTGTTTCCCTTGCCCTAATCTCATCATCAATTATTAATGTTCGAATCATTTTCAATTGCTTTTTTCAAAAATACGCATTTAATTTTATATGACACTCACCCACATTCATAGCTATTAAAATATTTTAGAGCAATCATTTTTGGGATTCATAGGATTATCCGTTCCTTTGCATATAGGAAAATCAAGCGAATGAGTCCAAATGCACTGCATTTTTATCAAAGAGAATTTAATTTATATTCTCAAAAAATAGAGGTATTAATGCGCCAAATAAAAAAATTTTCTCAGCTAAGACTTATTTGGTTTCTGTTAGCTATTGTTGCTATTTATTTTGCCTCCACAACTTCATTGTTTTGGGTTGGATCTTTGATTGGTTTTTTCATGCTTGTTTTTGTCATCATCGCTATTCAACATGGGCGTTTAATAGAAAAAAAGAAAGAATCAAAAGTTTATCTGCAGATTTTTGGAGATGAAATTTCAGCATTAAAGGGAAATTATTCTTCATTTTACGATGGAAAAGAATTTGCCGACAATTTTCATCACTATGCCAACGATTTGGATTTATTTGGCAAGGAAAGCGTTTTTCAAATGCTTAACAGGAATTTTTCTAATGCCGGAAAACTATTTATGGCAAGCGTTTTAAATACCCTGGAAAAGAATATTGATACAATCCATTTAAGACAAGAAGCAGTAAAAGAATTGAATGAAAAACCAAATTGGTTGAGCAATTTTAGAGCATTAGGCTTGCTTGCTTTTAGCAAAGAATCTACTTTTTCGCCTGATCCGAATACTTTGGCCGAAACATTACCGAAATGGATAAGTCGCAGGTCTATTTTTAGTAATAAGCTGTTTAAATACGCACAATATATTCTGCCGCTAATTTCAATAGCGGTTTTTGTATTGTATTTACTCGGTTCTGTATCTTCACCTGTATTTCTATTGTATTTACTTCTTGCACTTGGTTTTACAGGTTTTTATTCTAAGCAAATCAATATACAGCATCAGGAGTTAAGCAAACAAAGTGAAACTTTATTGCGTTTTCAAAAGCTAATTAATCATATCGAAAATACCGACTTTAAAAGTGACGGGCTTAGAGAAATAAAGAAAAATTTTTCTTGTAAAACAGAATCCGCAAGTCGGGCATTAAAAAAATTGGTCAGAATTACACAGGCTTTCGATACACGATTGAATATTTTAGTATGGCCCATATTGAACTATTTTTTATTATGGGATATTCGGCAAAGCATTCGTTTGGAGCATTGGAAAAGCACTTATCAAGAACTACCTTCAAAAGTATTTAAAGCTATTGCCGAAATGGAAATGCTTGTTAGTTTTGCGACTTTTTATTATAATCGAAATGATTTGATTTTTCCTGAAATTCTAAACAATGGATTTAGGGTAGAAGGGAAAGATTTAGGTCATCCTTTAATGCAATCAAAAACACGTGTCGATAATAATGTTTTCTTTCCGTCTTCCGCTCAATTTTATGTGATTACCGGAGCAAATATGGCAGGGAAAAGTACCTATTTACGAACAGTTGGAGTAAATCTTGTACTTGCATTATCTGGCGCTCCCGTTTGCGCAAAAGAATTCAAAACCAGTATTTTACGGCCATTTACAAGCATAAAAACAAGCGATTCTTTGAGCAATAATGAATCTTATTTTTATGCTGAATTGCTACGTCTGCAGCGAATTATTGAAGCTTTAAAAACAGGAAAATCCTATTTTATTATTTTAGATGAAATTCTAAAAGGAACCAATTCGAAAGATAAAGAACAAGGCTCAAAAGCTTTGGTGAAGCAATTAATAGGATTAAATGCAGCCGGAATTATTGCTACCCACGATTTGCAATTAGCCGAACTCAGTAAAAGCTTTCCTGAAAATGTTAAAACAGCTTGTTTTGAAGTAGAAATTGAAAACGACCAATTAGTCTTTGATTATAAACTTAGAGAAGGTGTATCGCAAAATTTGAACGCTACTTTTTTGATGAAAAAAATGGGTATTAGTTAATCTCTACCTGTTTACAATCGCCTTATCCATAAAATTACATAAAAAGCAGTATAACTTTGTCCTTTATGCTTATTTTTGATGATCTCTTTTGCTAAATATTATGTGCCGGGCGTAAGTATCTCCAAATACCCGCCGTTTAAAATTAGAGTAATAGAAGATAGCATTTTCACAACTGTTGACTATTTTTATAGGTTGATGTAGTATGTGGATTGATCCCGTTAAACAACAATATACCGCATAAGAAATAGTATTATTGATTGGCAATTATAATGAAGCAACAAGATCCAAGAAAAAATAATCATCAAGAAAAACTCAAATTAAAACTTGAGGATGATAGGCGTCTGTGGCTAAAATTAAAACAAGGAGATACTATAGCTTTAAACAGTCTATTTACAAAATATTATAATGATTTGTTTTTCTACGGAATTAAACTCGTAGGAACCAGAGAACAAACGGCTGATAGAATTCAAGACCTATTTGCAAATATTTGGGAAAATAGAAAAAACCTTACAGAAGTTGCAAACATTAAAGCGTATCTGTTTACAGCACTAAGGAATAATTTATTAAAACCGAACCCTAAAAATATACTTAATCGAGCCGAAACTGTTAATAATTTAAATAGTGCGTATCAATTTGATATATCACCTGAGGAAATTTATCTCGAAAGCGAAACAATAGTTGAAAATAGAAGAATTATCGAAGAGCTTTTAGCAGAATTATCACCCAAGCAAAAAGAAATTATTTATTTGAAATTCTACGGCAATTATTCTAATATCGAAATAAGCGAAATATTAGAGATTAAGCAACAATCAGTGGCAAACCTGATTGCAAGAACCATAAAAGTATTGCAAAATAAACAAATACAGCACAATTTAACTATTTTTAATGTGCTGATATTAAGTCTATTATAAACCATTCTATCATTTTATTTTAAAACGTGAGTATGAACCACAAGGTTTAGGCTCTTTATATTATGAATAATAAAACCATTCTATACCAAAAATACAAATTTGAAGACTTCATTTTAGACGATTCTTTTGTAAATTTTGCCGTTAATAATAATAAAGCGGATAGTGAAAAGTGGGAAAAATGGATCTCTACCACTCCAAAAAATAAAGATATAGCTGTAAAAGCCAAAATGCTTATCAGTCAATTGCGTTTTAAAAAGCAGGAACTTTCTAACGACTTTGTCAGAGATGAATGGCTTAAATTAAGTAAGCGACTTCTTCTAAAAGATATATCCTCTCCTAGAAATAAAAAAACTGTTTTTAGAAAAAATATATGGCAATACGCCGCCGCTGCAAGTATTTTAATATTATTCGCTAGCGCAATTTATTATTTTACTTCAACCGTAAAAAACGATGATTTTAATGATTATCACGAACTTATTGTTAAAAAAGGAGAAGTTAAAAACACCTTACTTCCTGATGGTACCGTAGTTTTTATTAACTCCGATTCGAAATTGAAATACGATAGCAACTTTGGCAAAAAACGTCGAGAAGTTTTTCTTGAAGGAGAAGCTTGGTTTGACGTAAAACATGATAAAAAGAAACCTTTTATAGTGCATACTCAGGAAAATGATATTACAGTTCTGGGGACATCTTTTAATGTTTATGCTTATCCTAGCGAAAATACTTTTAGAACATCACTGGAGCGAGGAAAAATTTCTGTTTCACATAGTGATATAGAAACTGTAAAGCTTAAAGAAAATCAAACCTACCTTCTGACAAAAAATAGTCTGAAGCCTGAAATTTGCGAATCAGAGAATATACAATCTTACTCATCATGGAAAGAAGGAGAAACAGTGTTTAGAAATCAACCGTTTAGCGAGATACTTCGAAATTTAGAGAGGACGCATAATGTGGCTTTTAATTTGTTAAATAAAGAAGTCGGTAGCATTAAGTTTACAGGGAATTTTTCTACAAAAGACAACATAAGTACCATTCTAGAGGTGATAAAACTTCCGATGGCATTTGAATATGTAATTGTGAACGATACGATAACCATAAAATAAGTGTGATTTAAATAATTAATTATGAAAAAGATATATTCTTTACCAAGCTCATTATTTCAATCGATTGCATTATTAACTCTTATTCTTTATTTTGTTTTCTCGCCAGCAGTTTCACTTGCACAGAATTATGAAGGAACAAATGCTAAAACGCTTCAAGAGCTTTTTAGGTTGATCGAAAATAAGGGGAAATACACGCTTTTCTATCAAAATGATCAGGTCGACGTCAATAAAAAAATTGTTATCGATGCAAATCAAGGCGATATAAATAAGATTTTAACCCAAGCATTGAAAGATACCGGCCTAAGTTTCGAGATTGTTGAAAACCATATCGTGATTATGCCTAAAAAGGAGGCGGTAATGCAAAAAACGGCAAGCATAGTGAAAGGAATCATTACCGATGATTTAGGAGAGCTTTTGCCCGGAGTTACGATTGTTGTTAAAGGAACTATAAATGGAACTGTTTCCGACTTTGACGGACTATATTCGATAGAAGTCCCTAGTCTTAAAGATACGCTAGTTTTTTCTTATGTCGGTTTTGAAAAAAACATTCAAGCTATCAAAGGGCGAACTCAAATAAATGTAGAGATGCAGATGGCTGTCTTTACATTGAACGAAGCCGTTGCCATTGGATATGGAGTAAAGAAACAAGTAGATATAATAGGAGCGGTATCTGTTGTAAAATCAGCTGAGATATCCGCTTTGCCTTTGGCAAATGTAGGAGCGGCACTTCAGGGAAAAGCAACTGGAGTTAGCGTTACTCAAAATACCGGAGCTCCAGGAGCTGGTACATCAATTCGAATCAGAGGAACGGGAACAATTAATAACAATGCGCCTCTATATATTATCGATGGAATTCCTACCAAAGACGCCAATTCTATATCTCCTTCCGATATTGAATCCATATCCATTTTGAAAGATGCTGCTGCTGCATCCATTTATGGTTCAAGAGCATCAAACGGAGTTGTAATCATAACAACAAAAAAAGGCAAAGAAGGAGGAATGAGTATCAACTTTAATACCTACGCTGGTATTCAAGTAGCAAGCAATTTGATAGAAATGGCCGATAAGGATGAATATATAGAGATTTATAACGAAGCGGCAACCAACGATGGCAGATCACTTATTACTCCTGAAATGGCTGATACTTTATCGAATACAAACTGGTTGGATGAAATATTTCGGCCGGCAATTATTAGCTCAACCGATTTAAGTGTAAGCGGAGGGAATGAGAATATGAATTACCTGATTTCGGGAAATTACTTTAATCAAGACGGAATTATTCTCAATTCAGGCTACGAAAGATATTCTTTTAGAACAAGCGTGAACAGTAAATTATCAGACAAAGTAAATATCGGAACGAATATTAATTTTTCTAATGCAATTACGAATGAAGTAGGCGCTTCCGGAGATGGTTATGGCGGTAATGGCGGTAGCGTTGTGCGTTATGCCTTATTCAGAACACCATTATTACCTGTACATGATAATGATGGCGAATACAATGATTATTATCCTGAAATAGCGCAATATACCGGTGACGGATACAATCCAGTAGGTCTTGCCGAAAAATACGATTGGGTAAAAACAGAAAATAGATTATTGGGAAATCTATTTTTCAATTATCAAATTACTGATCATATAGCTTTTAGGGCTGATTACGGACTTGATTATGTCTATTATGGTGAAAAAAGATTTGACGAAAATTGGGGCTATAATGGAAGAATCAACAACCCTAATACATTGTCACAGTCATCTATTACAAGCTCTCAGCAAACCTGGAAAAGTGTAGTAACTTACGATCGGAAATTCAACGATAAGCACAACCTGAATTTATTAGTTGGATTTGAGACAATTAGCAATGTTGTGGAAGGTCAAAGCGGTTCTGCTCAAAACTTTCCCGATCAGATAGAAAGCCTTCGATATCTCACAAACGGAACAACAAACGAACAGGTAAGCGGTTGGCAATCGCGATGGGCATTATTATCATTTTTTGGACGCATGTCCTATGATTATGACGGAAAATATTATGCCGAACTCATTCTGCGCGAAGACGGCTCTTCCCGTTTTGGCAGCAACAATCCCTGGGCTTTCTTTCCTGCAGCTGCTTTAGGCTGGAGAATGGATAAGGAATCATTTTTTAGTGATGTTGATTTTATATCACTTTTAAAATTACGCGTCAGTGCAGGAATATTGGGAAATCAGGAAGTTGGCGATTATAGTTTTGCTTCTCTGATAACTCCCGGCTCTTATTATCCATTTGGATCAACGCCTTTGGCTGGTTATTATTTGTCAGATCACGGCAATGAAAATCTTCGATGGGAAAGCCAAAAGCAAGTTGATGCGGGCTTAGATTTAGGATTATTTGATAATAAGTTATTCGTGGTTTTAGATTATTATTATAAACTTACCGAAGATGTACTTGTAAGTGCTCCGCTTCCGCTAAGCAGCGGTAGTGCCAATCCGCCGTTCATCAATGCCGGAAAAATTCAAAACAGTGGGATAGAGGCCGAAATAACCTATAGAAATCAAGCAAACCATCTGAAATATAACCTTGGCATTGTATTCTCTCATGTTAATAACAAGGTACTTGAATTATACGGTGACAGCCCTATACCTGCGGGCAGAATCGACAGTGGAATATATGGAACGCTCACTGAAGTTGGTTATCCGATAGGTTCGTTTTATTTATACGAGATGGTAGGGATTTTTCAGGATGAAGCAGACATTTTTACCCACGCTTTTCAGGGTAACAACATTAAACCTGGAGATGTTAAATATAGAGACATTAGCGGACCCGACGGCGTAACGGACGGCATCATTGACTCTTATGACCGATCGCATGTAGGAAGTCCAATTCCCGACTTTACCCTAGGTGCTAATATAGATTTGAATTATAAAAAGTGGGATTTCACTCTCTTTGTGGAGGGCGTTTACGGAAATGAAATTTATTGGCAAGTAGCTAACGATATTGAAGGCTTTTATAGAGCTTTCAATGTAACGCAAACCGTATATGACGACAGGTGGGTCGGAGCGGGAACTAGCGACGATCAACCGCGCGTTTCCTGGCAAGGAGCTACAAATAATAAAAAACCTTCAACGCGATTCCTTTTCGATGGCTCGTATGTGCGCCTGAAAAATATGAATCTAGGATATACCTTTAGTAATATAGGCAAACAAAAAGATGTGATAAAATCGCTTCGTGTATATGTAAGTGGACAAAATCTATTCACGTTTACAAAATATCCAGGACTTGATCCCGAAATGCAAACGAGCGACAACTCCACGGCAGAAGGCGACTTGGCCAAAGGCATTGATTGGGGAACTTACCCAAGTGCACGTGTTTTTACTTTAGGATTTAATATGAGCTTCTAAAATTATAAACAGATGAAAAAGTATATAACAATCAGTATAGCAATCTTCTTTTTAACTACCTCTTGCGATAAATTCCTTGATGAACAACCACAGGGTCCATATCCTACTTCGGAATTTTTTCTAACAGAAAGCCATGCAAAACTGGCAATAAATGGATGCTACGAACCCCTTTCATTTGCTAATGCAGATAACCGTTTGTGGGTTGTTGCCAATGTAGCGTCCGACGATGCCATAAAAGGCGGATTCCCTGGTGATCAGGCAGACATAGAAATGATCGATAATTTTCAGATTTATGAAGATAATGGTAACCTGGAAGCACTTTGGGGAATTTATTATGAAGGAATTTCTCGCTGCAATATGATCTTGAAACATGTGCCTGATATCGAAATGGACAAAGCCCTTCAAGGCAGGATATTGGGAGAAGCCTCTTTTCTTAGAGGATATTACTATTTTCAATTAGGAAATATATTCGGAAATATTCCTCTTGTTCTTGAACCCTTGGCACCCGAAGATATGCAAGTTGCAAATTCTCAGCAACAGGTGGTTTATGAGCATGTTGAATCCGATTTTATTTCTGCTTTCAATTTTATGGAAAGCGCCTTACAACAAAATCCTAGCGTATATCCAGCAGGAGAGTTGGGCAGAGCAACACCCGGAGCGGCAAAAGCATTGTTGGCAAAAACTTATTTATTTGAAAAAAAATGGTCTGAAGCAGCCTTAACGGCTGAAAGTGTTGCAACATACGGATATTCTTTAATGCCTGTTTATCAACATAATTTTAATGCAAATTATGATAATAACAACGAGCAAATATTTCAAGTACAACATCTGTCGGGACAAAGCCCCGTTCAGGGAAGCAGACTAAATCAATGGCTTGCTCCACGCGCTCAAAATGGTTATGGTTTTAATGAGCCCACACAAAATTTTGTAGATGAATTCGAGCTAAATATTGATAGCATTTACGATCCTAGACTTGATTATACTTTAGGAAGAGAAGGAGAACTTTGGTTTGATGATATTCCATACAGTCCTTCTTGGTCATCTACTGGTTATAACCAAAAAAAATCCCTTCAGCCCATATCGGAAATTCCCGTAAACACAAAAGGAGATGCGGATCTAAATTTCACTGTTATTCGTTTTGCCGAAGTAGTGCTTATTCAAGCAGAAGCCTTGAATGAAATAGGCGAAAGCCCGGCTGCGTTAAACGCACTAAATAAAGTGAGAAAAAGAGCAAGAGAGAGCTATTTATTTGATAATAACTTATCAGGTTTTGGCACTATTCCCGACGGACTATTGCCCGATGAAACGACTACTGATCAGGTGGCTTTAAGAATCGCCATTAGACATGAAAGACGCGTGGAATTAGGATTTGAAAACTTGCGCTATTTTGATATTATTCGGTACGGAAAAGAGTATGCCGACAGAGCATTTATAGACGAAAACAACTTTATATACGAAACTCATAAAGTATTCCCTATTCCTCAGTCTGAAATAGAAACAAATAATAATATTACCCAAAATAACGGGTATTAAAGACGAAAATAAATTAATTTTTTAAACTAAACATTTTATATTATGAAAAAAACGATCAAATTTTTAATGCTTTTTACAGTTATTGCTACATTAAGTTTTAATGTAACAAGCTGTAAAGATGATGATGTTGTCATTCCTGAAGGAGACAAGACTGCTCTGAACGCCTTAATTGCAGAAAGTGAAGCATTGCTTGCTGAAGCCGTAGAGGGAACATCAGTAGGTTTTTATCAAGTAGGTTCAAAAGCAGCATTTCAAACAGTTGTTGATGCAGCAAATTCAGTATCTACCCTCCAACAAGGTGCTTTTCAAACGGTAATTGATGCCGCAGTCGCAAATCTTACTGCTGCAAAATCAACTTTTGAAGGCCTACAAATTCAAAACGTATCTACCGAAGGCCTTGTTGCCCAATGGTTGTTTACAGGTGATGCAACTGACTTTACTGGTAATGGTAACGACGGAGTTGTTTCTGTAGGTCATGCTGATTTTGGAGCAGGAACACCAGTTCTTGCTACTGACAGATTTGGTAATGCTAATAGCGCATACTCTTTTAATGAAGGAGCATTCATCAATGTACCTTATACCTTGGCTTTAAACCCTAGCTCAATTTCTATCGCTTTATGGGTAAACGCTGCAGAAATTAGAGAAAGCAATCGCTTTATGGGATTACAGTCTTGGAATGGTTTTAAATTCCAATTACAATCAGTAAATAAGTCCTTTTTTACGGCATCAACTACTGACGGTATTTACGATAAAGATACCGATCCTCCATTGGATATTGAAACTTGGTATCACCTTACTGTAACTTACACATCTGGAGAAATGACATTTTATGTTGATGGAGTACAGACGCAGCAGTATACAGATGCAACAGGTGATTTAGTGGTAGTAGAAGGTCATGATCTTGCAATTGGTGTTGGTTCTAGTAAATATGCCGATAACGGAGATAATTATGATAATGATCAAATTATACCTGCAGCGTGGGGTGGATATTTTCATGGATCTCTTGATGATATTAGACTATACAATAGAGTGTTAACTTCTGCTGAAGTTTCTTCTATTTATGCTCTTGAAAAACCTCAATAGTATTTTAGTTTAAGAAGAGGGTGTCTGATTATTTTTCAGGCACCCTTTTTAATATTGAAACATTAACCAAAACCATAATATAATGAAACGCCAGTTATCGCTATTGATTTTATTTTTTTGTGTTGGTAGCTTGGCCGCTCAACAAATTGTTATCAATAGAATTGAGCAAATGCCTAATCTTCCTCAGCCTTATCTCATGAGAGACTGGAAAGAGGTTGCGCAGAATTACGATTCTTTGGTATTTGATATGGATTTATCAGGACAATATTTACCGCTTGTCGCGATAAATGCAAGTGGCGTGAATTACCCCAATCACGAAAGTGCCGCAATGGTTTCTTATGTCGGTAAAACGCTTGGTACAACTGCCGAAGGAATAAATTATTTGCCTGCCGTAATTGGGGCAACATTATCGGGAATAGACAAAAGCAATCAGTTCGATAAAAACTGGGTTTTAATGAGCGAGGATTTTTTTAATTGCGGTCCTGATGAAAATATATATTTAAATAATTATTCAGCAAGTACGGGACACGATTGGTGGTACGAAACAATGCCCAATATTTTCTTTTATCAGCTAAATGATTTATACCCGAATACGGGAGATTTCGACTATCAGTTTCAAATGGTAGCCGACCGATGGCTTGAGGCCGTAAAAAACATGGGAGGAAACACCAGCCCTTGGCAAGTCCCCTATATGAATTACAGAGCCTGGAATCTGGAACAAATGATACCGCTTATCGAGGGAGTAAAACAGCCCGAAGCGGCAGGCGCAATCGCATGGATATTATACAGTGCCTATGTGGAAACCCAAAACGAAGACTATTTAATTGGTGCTGAATGGGCGCTTGAATTCTTGAGCAATTGGAACGAGAATCCTTCTTACGAAATCCAATTACCTTACGGAACCTATGTTGCAGCCAGAATGAATGCAGAGATAGGAACGAATTACGATATTGAAAAAATGATTAATTGGAACTTTGATCGCGGATATCTTCGTGGATGGGGAACAATAGTCGGCAAATGGGGCGATTATGATTGTTCCGGACTAATTGGTGAAGCCAATGACGGAGGAAACGATTATGCTTTTATAATGAATGGTTTTCAGCACGCAGCAGCCCTGGTTCCCTTGGTGAGATATGATGAACGCTATGCCGATGCCATTGGCAAATGGATGCTAAATCTGGCCAATGCATCCAGACTTTTTTATCCCGGATTTTTACCCGTCGACCAACAAGACAGTGAAGAATGGGCCATTGATAACGACCCGAACAATTCCGTTGCGCATGAGTCGATGAAAGAAATATTAAATGATAAAAGACCGTTTGCTACCGGCGACGCATTAAGAAATGGCTGGGCCCCGACAAATTTGGCGCTTTATGGCGCATCTCACGTAGGGTATTTTGGAGGTATCGTTTTTACAACCAATGTTGAAGCGATTTTAAAACTCGATTTGTGCAAAACCGATTTTTATTCTACTTCATATCCTTCATTTTTGCTATGGAATCCTTATGATATCACTACTACTATTAGTATGAATATAGGTGAAGAAGTTGTTGATGTATATAATAGCATAGAAAATACTTTTATACTTAATGATGTGTCAGGGACAGTTGATATTTCAATTCCGGCAAATATGTCTGTGCTATTGGTCTATGTGCCTAATAATGCTGAAATTACTTTCGACAGCAAAAAAACATTAGCCAATTCGATTGTTATTGATTTTGATAACGGAGAAATTATTACGGATAATCCCCCAAGGATAAAAGCCCTAAAAGCATTTAAGAACCCGGTAGCTGACACGGACTCCATAAAAATATATTGCACGGCTCAGGATATTGATAATGCCGAAATTACCTATAATTGGAGTATAGATGGTAATCCCGTTCAAGGAGATGCTATTCTTTCGATAAAAGCACCAGTACTCTCGGGTTTTTACGATATAAAATGTCTTGTAAGCTCTGGCTCAGGATTAACCGACTCAGCGAATATTATTGTTGAGGTGAAGGACAGAATTCCCTATATTCCTGAAATTACATCCTTAAATGCTTTTCCAGGAAAGATTGATTTAGGAGAAAGCACTACTATTAGTTGCCAGGCAAATGATGAAAATGGCGATCAAATAACTTTTGAATGGCATGCAGAAGAAGGAACTATTGTGGGGAATGGAGCAGAGATTCAATGGACAGCACCAAACATGGTAGGCGACTATAAAATAAATTGTAAGGTTTCTGATATCGATGGTGAAGCCAATGACAGCATTGTAGTGATGGTTCGCGATTTGACGGATCTGGAAAAAGGAGAGCCCCTTTTATATCTACCATTTGATGGAAATGCAATTGATTACAGTCTGTTCAATCAAGTAACAAGCCCCTTTAATATCAATTATGAATCTGATGCCTTTGAACTCCCAACTAATGCTGCATTCTTTAACGGCTCATCATCCTATATCAACGTTCAAAACAATGATGGGCTTAATTTCAAATCAGGCTTAACGCTAATCGGATGGATATATTCTCAGCACACCAATGCAGGCGAGGCTTATCCGATATCACACGGAAACTGGGACAATCGATGGAAAGCATCAATTAGCAACAATACATTACGATTTACAATAAATAGCAATCAGGGCATCAAAGATTTGGATACCAAAACATTATTAATGAACGATGCATGGTATCATTTTGCAATGGTTTATACGGGAACCGATATGGAGATCTATTTGGATGGTCAACTCGATTCCTTTGCACCTTTTACTGGAGATATAGCTACAACCACTTACGATTTGGTGCTTGGAAAAGCCCGCCCCGATCAGGATTTTTTTTTTGAAGGAAGATTAGATGAAATTTATCTTTTTGATCACGCTCTTTCGCCAACTCATATTAAGGAGATGTATGATAATCTTACATCAACCATTGAGCAGGGTATTTTTCAAGAAAGCATAAGGGTGTTTCCAAATCCCGTTAAAGAGAATATATTTGTCGATTTTAGCGATTTTTCGGAATCAAAAATTGATTATCAACTTATTGATATTTCCGGCAGGACAATACGAAGTGGCATATGGTTGAATAATCATAAGTCCCAATTATCTTTGAATATAAGTGATATTCAACCCGGAGTGTATTTATTAAAAATTAATAGCAGCGAATTGTCTGCAATGCGGAAGATTATAATTTCAAAATAAAATATTATGACTGACATAGCAAAACGATACCAGCAAAACCCGGTATTATCTCCCGGAGACTTAAAAGCGAGCGAAGAAAATATGGATATTGAGTGCCTACTCAATCCCGGTGTTTTTGAATTTGACGGGAAAACCTGGTTGCTTATCCGAGTAGCAGAGCGGACCATTCAAAAAGAAGGGGTTTTATCCGTACCCATCTATAACGATATGGGAAAAGTGGAGATTATCAATTTCGACCTGAAAGATCCAAAATTAGATGCTACCGATAGTCGGGTAATCAATTACGATGGTGTTGACTATCTCACAACCATATCGCATCTGCGACTTGTTTGCAGCGATGATGGAATTGAGTTCTATGAGCCCGAAGGATATCCTTCGCTTTTTGGTGAAGGCGAATATGAATCTTATGGAATAGAAGATTGTCGTGTGGTTAAAATCGAGGACACCTTCCATCTTACCTATACGATGGTTTCGGCTAACGGAGTTGGAGTTGGGTTAAGAACAACCAAGGACTGGAAACAATTTGAGAAGAAAGGAATGATTTTCAGTCCGCATAATAAAGACTGTGCTTTATTCGAAGAAAAAATCAATGATAAATACTATGCGCTTCACCGTCCAAGTAGCCCTGAATTGGGAGGCAATTATATGTGGCTGGCCGAATCTCCCGACGGGATTCACTGGGGAAATCATAAGTGCATTGCCAAAACCAGAGCGGGAAAGTTCGACAGCAAACGTTTAGGAGCAGGAGCCGCACCAATTAAAACCGAAAAAGGCTGGCTTGAAATCTATCACGGAGCAACAGAGGATAATCGATATTGCCTAGGCGCCATTCTATTAGACCTTAAAGATCCGTCTATTGTTTTAGCTCGATCGGAAGAAGCTATTATGGAGCCAATTGCCGAATATGAACAAACAGGTTTTTTTGGCAATGTAGTCTTTACCAACGGTCATACCGTTCATGGCGACACCATTCAAATGTATTACGGTGCTTCAGATGAGTTCGTTTGCCAGGCCAAATTTTCAGTCAAAGAAATTTTATCCAAATTAGATATATAATGATCAAAATAAAAGCAGTAGGATTTAAAGATTTTTCAAGAAGTGCAAAAATATTAATAATCACTAATGTGATTTATGCATTTGTACTACCGGTAATAGATATTTTCGTGGCTTCTTATATTATGCGAAACTCGAACGACCCTGCAAAAGTAATGTTCTATCAGTTGGCTATTTATACGGGTATTCCTATTACTTTTTATTTAAATGGGTTTTTATTAAATCGAATAAATGTCAAAAGACTATTCTCAGCCGGAATGTTATTGAGTGGCGTTTCTATGGTGTTTATGATGTCATTAGACGAAATCAATTACTTCGGTTTGGTTGGGGCAGGCTTGATTATGGGAATGTCTTTCGGATTGTATTGGGCTAACAGAGATTATCTTGTTTTGGCAACAACGAAAGATAAAACCCGAAATTTCTATTATGGCTTGGAGACTTTTTTCTACACGATAATCGCGTCTATTGTACCTGTAATGATTGGCTGGTATTTAATGAAAGGAAACGAAGCTACTAACGAAGGCATCAATACGGGATATAGAGTTGTTACGGGCGTGGTATTCGCCATTACAATTTTAGCTTCTATCGTATTTCATTTTGGAGAGTATGAGAAACCAAGAGGAGATAAATTTCTTTTCTTTAAATTTCACAAACTCTGGAATAAAATGATGCAGTTGGCAGTATTAAAAGGATTAGCTCAAGGATTTATAGTAACTGCTCCCGCTATGCTAATGATGAAATTCTTCGAATCGGAGGGTGCTCTTGGCACAGCACAGTCAATTGGAGCCATTCTTGCTGCCGTTGTTATGCTTATCCTTGGTAAAATATCACAACCCAAACACCGCTTAATCATTTTTAGTTTTGGACTTATTTTCTTTTTCCTCGCTTCTTTTATTAACGGCCTTCTTTTCAATCAGGTTGGAGTTATTATCTTTATGTTCCTCCTGTTAATAGCTCGCCCCGTTCTCGATATTGCCTATTTCCCCATTCAACTAAAAGTGATTGATTTGCTTTCAAAACACGAAAACAGAAATGAGTTTGCTTATATATTGAACCACGAATTTGGATTATTTGTTGGGCGCTTTTTTGGTGCAGGTACATTTTTAGTTCTTGCTTTTTACATAAATGCCGACATTGCATTAAGGTATGCTCTTTTAATTATTGGAGCACTTCAATTGCTTTCCATATTAATTGCAAAACAACTTTTAACACGACAAAAACAATTCGAAAATGGCAATACATAGAATAGCAAGTGTTATAGTAATTACAATAGGCTTATTCCTCAGTTCATGTAATACTACATCGAAATTTGAGGAAATTAATCCCGTTGCGCAAGAATCTATTCAACGCGTTGATCAGATGCCAAATCTTCCAGTGCCGTTTAAAATCATCGACTTTAATCAATTGGCAAAGGATTATGACGCCAAGGTTTATGATTATAATCAAACAGGAGAGTATTGGCCATTGGTTTGGAAAGATAATTCAAGTAAAAACTTCGATCAGGAAACCTATGGCATTTACACGGCTATGGGCGATGTTCGTCAAGGCACCGAAAATTATGAAGGTATTTTCCACGAATCATTAGCAAGTATTGGGTCTGTATTAGGCGCAAGTTTGGTTGGTATAAATAAATCTGATCAAGACGGAAAGAACTATGTTGGAATGTTAAAGAACTATTTTAATAGCGAAACAGAGTGGAATATTGTGATGAACAATACCTGCCCCGAAGTCGCTCAATTGGGCGGTGGCTATGCCAGAGACTGGTGGTACGATGTATATCCGAATGTGATGTTTTATGCTGTTGCAGATTTCTACCCCGAAGCACAAGACTATAAAACTATTCTCCGTTCTGTTGCCGATCAGTTCTATCTTGCCGACTCTACATTAAACGGAAACTACGGTTATTCTTTCTTCGATTATTCTACGATGCAGCCAACAAAAAATTGGATTTGTACGCAACAAGATGCAGCAGCCGGTCACGCTTTTGTGCTTTATTCAGCCTATCAGAAATTTGATGATCCAAAATATTTAAAAGGAGCAAAATCGGCAATCGAGGCAATTTTAAATCAGGAAGAAAATTATTTTTATGAAATATTGATGCCTTT
>JAQIBR010000161.1 GCA_027858955.1 Bacteroidales bacterium | reverse complement strand
ATTAAACAGATTACTTGAACAAATTCAATACTTCTGCACCTATGAATCAAGAAATGACAGAAATAATGCTATTGCAAATATGTATAAACTTGCTTCTTAAGTTGACGCCAATGCGAAGGTTCGGGATAAATTCAAAATTTGCTATGCGGCATTTTGAACTACAATTGGTATAACATGAGATTATTGTTTTCTGTTAGGTAAAAATAATTTGTGTGTTCTGACCAGTCGCCATTTCGTAGAACTCACCAATAGTAATGATGTCTTTTACTTCTTCGTGGAAATCCTCTTTTTTGAGTTTAAACATATCAACCGCAAGTTTACAGGCATAAATTTCACCACCACCGGCAGTAATCATTTCCAAAAACTCACTTGGAGGTGGAATGTCTAGATCATCTATTTGACTTCGCATCATACTGGAAACTCCTGCTTCAACAAATGGCAATGCACCTAATAAAGTTGGGAATTGTAAACCACCAGGCATACGCATAGCAGGATTGCCCACTGTTGCAGTATGTAATTTGTCCATTCTTGTTTTCATTATTCCATCCAAACCGAAGAAAGTAAAAAACACTTTAGTTTCAATTCCTTCCATAACTGCGCCATTGGCCATAACCAAAGTAGCTAAAACATCTTCTAAATTTCCTTTGGCACAAATCATCAAGACTTTATCCAAAGGTTTTTTTTCTGTGTTACTCATAACATTTCTTTTTTTAGGTTTATACTAAACGCAACTGGATGGCTTGGCTATTCCTGCATATTTAGATGAGAATTTTAATGGTCCACCTGGAAATAATACATACAATCCTTTTATATCTACAATTCCTGATTTTCCAACTTTACGAATGCTTAAAGCTGCGCCAGTAGCTGCTTCTTTGCGTAAATACTCTAATACTTCGAAATGCTTTTCGGTTAATTCTAAACCATCTTCTTTTGCCATTTCGGCTGCAATTTCTCTACTCCACTGAGATGAATCTTCAAAATATCCTTCATCTGATAAATTAACTATTTTTCCTGCAAATGTTTTTTCTGACATATCTATAAATATTTATTGTTATTATATTGATTTTAAACTGTTCTAATTATCTCATTAATATCTATTTAGCTGACATATTTTTCATAAAAGTTACTGCGAATCCCAATGCTCTTTTCATTTCCGGCTTGTTCATTTCGCGCATTACTCTCCATATAGAATATTGGGGAATATTGTCCATTTCAAGACTGCTGTAAACCTTTAGTGCATTATCAACCGATTTTAACATTTCAGGTTGCGTTATACCTTTTACAGTTTCCAAAATAACCACAACATTGTCGGCAAGCATTTGTACATCTTCTTTACTGAAATGCGTTATAATATTGTCAAATATTTTAGATGTTGCACTAATGAATTCAAAATATCCTTTTTCTTCAAATTCGCCCAGTTTTTTCTGAAAATCTATTATCACTTCATTGGCAATTGGGCCAACTTCTTTGCTGAGATCAACCATCGACTCAAAAGTTCCAATCATCATATTGAAATTTTTGATATTCCGTAAAAAGCTGATCCCTAACTCAGTAAGTTCTTCTGGATGAATTTCGACTTTGCGATTTTCAAGCTCTTCGACTGTTGAATCGTAAACATCCTTTCCTATGATTGACATATCGGAAATCAAATCTTCCACAACTTCGGAATTCAGACGTTGTTTATTCACATATTCGAGTAGAACATCCATCTTTTGATGGAGCTCATTTATTTGTATTTGTATTGAATTATCCATTTTTATGAATCAAATAAGGTTAAATACGTTTTTTACCTGCCATAGTCATATCAGCTTCGATAGGCATTTCTTTGCCTTTAAGCAAGATGTGCCAGTATATCCAGCGGAACATGACTTTTCCGTAATGATTTATTTTCGTGTTTTTCAAAAGGCCAAATGGGCCTATTCCAGGTAAGGGGAATGTTCCTGGAAGTGGTTCCGTATCATAATTAAAATCAATCAAAGCGCCTTTTCCATAACCTGTTTCGATATAACAGTTGGCATGACCATCAAATTTTGCCAATAATGGTCGAGCTTCGATAGCACTCATTAAGTTATCCATTAGTATTTCAGCAGCAAAATGTGCAACTGATCCTGCCTTTGAAGTTGGAATATTACTTGCATCTCCTAAAACAAATACATTCTTAAACTTATCGGATTGAAGTGTATGCTTATCTGTAGGAATAAAATTCAAATCATCGCCAAGGCCGCTGCGTTCAATCATTTCTGAACCCATATTAACGGGCACAACAGTTAGCACGTCAAATTCTATTTCCCTTTCATCATAAGCCACAATTGTCTTTTTATCATTATCGACGCGCTCCATATAGAAATCGGATTCAACATGGATATTTTTTTCTTCTAATAAATCGCCTAACATCTTAGATGCGACGGGTTTAGTAAAAGCTCCTGACATTGGAGTTACATAAGTGATGTCAACCTTATCGCGTATTCCTTTTTTTGTAAAATAGGCTTCGGCCAAACAAACAAACTCGATAGGCGCAACAGGACATTTGTAAGGAATTTCAGAAATAACCATCACTAATTTTCCACCTGTAAAGTTTTTAAAGTATCGTTGAAGGGCACAAGCTCCCTCGATAGTATAAAAATCGAAAATTTCTTTATACCATAACTTACCTTTTAGTCCGGGAGTTTCATCAGGACGAGTTTCTGTTCCTGTAGCAATAATCATATAATCATATTGTAAAACCTGACCGCCTTCCAATAAAACTTTATTCTCTTCGCCCACAATTTTATCTATAACACTATAAATAACCTTCACTCCGGGTGGAAAAAAGTTGCTTTTAGGTTTTATAACATCTTGCTTGTTATAAATATTAAAAGGGATAAACAAAAATCCAGGCTGATAATAATGCGTTTTATACTGATCAACAATAGTAATTTGCCATTCTTCTTTATCGAATACTTTATGTAATTTGTTGGCCATCATAGTTCCGGCAGTTCCGGCTCCGAGTATAAGTAATTTCTTCATTGTTTAAATATATTTTCGATGTTTTATACTAAATTTGTAAATCATTGTTATTTTGCAAACAAAAGTATATTCTTTCGGAATTGCATTTTTTAAAACGTATATGATAAATATCAAAATATGATATATATCATATGAATAAAGCTATATATTTGTATTTATGGATATGACTTGCCAATGTGAGTTTTGCGACTTAAAAGATATTTTTTACTCTTCAATTAGTGCCGAGGATTTAAATAAATATTGTGCTTCCAGACATCAAAGAAATGTAAGAGCAGGTGAATATATAATCAAGCAAGGCGATGATATTAAAGATTTTATCTATTTAAAAGAAGGTTTGGTAAAGCTCTTTAGAGAATCAAATCAGAGTCAAACTCAAATCATTAGTTTTGGGAAGCCTTTTGATTTTGTAAGCCTTCTCTCAGTATTTTCTGATGAAAAGTACAATTATTCCGTTTCCGCGGTTATGGATAGTGTAGCTTGCATTTTCGATCTAAGCGATATTAAACAATTGATTAAAACAAACGGAGACTTTGCACTACATCTTATGCAAACACAAAATAAATCGAGTGATAGAATAATCATGAATTCGCTTTCACTTCTTCAAAAACGACTTTATGGGAGGGTTGCTACAGTACTTTTGTATTTTGCTATTGAAATCTTTAAAAGCGATGAGTATGAACTTCCAGTATCCAGAAAAGAGATTGCTCAATATATTGGAATGAGCATTGAAAATGTAATTCGAGCCATTTCTGCTTTTAGAAAGGATAAAATTATTCAGGTTTATGGCAAAAACCTGGCAATTTTAGATCGTTTTCGACTGGAACAAATGCGTGATTTCAGTTAATTCTTTACTTAAAATAATTATTTAGTTTTTCTCTGTACTCTTCTAATTTTTATGACCTTTGCATTTGCGTTCAATCTTTAAAATCTCTCTGTTTTGAAACCTATAAAAAATGCTTTAATATCAGTCTTTCATAAGGATGGACTATCGCTTGTTTTAAGTACACTCAAGAAGTATAATATCAATATTATTACCACAGGCGGCACTTATCAATTTATTAAAGAAGCCGGCTATAACGCGCAAACAGTAGAATCTTTAACCGATTACCCTTCCATTTTTGGAGGAAGAGTAAAAACGCTTCACCCAATTGTTTTCGGGGGTATTCTTCATAGACGTGATTTAGAAAGCGATCAAAAACAAGCTTTGGAATTCAATATTCCACCAATAGATTTGGTAATAGTTGATTTATACCCATTTGAAAAAACGCTTGAACAGACTGATAGTGAAGTGGATATTATTGAGAAAATCGATATCGGCGGCATTTCTTTAATAAGAGCTGCTGCAAAAAACTTTAAAGATGTATTGATTGTTTCCTCGATGAATCAATATTCCGAATTAGTTGATATTTTGGGAAAAACCAAAGGGCAAAGTGCACTCGAAGATCGTAAACGTTTTGCAATGCAGGCATTTAATGTTTCATCGCATTACGATACTGCTATCTTTTCTTATCTTAATCAAGATCTCAAAGAGGACGTTTTCAAATCGAGCATTCAAAAATCTAAAGTTTTACGTTATGGCGAAAACCCTCACCAAAAAGGAGTTTTCTATGGCGATATGGATAAGGTTTTTGAACAGTTGCATGGAAAAGCAATTTCCTATAATAACCTTATCGATTTAGATGGTGCTATTGCATTGATAAAGGAATTTGAAGATCCGACTTTTGCCATTTTAAAACATACAAATGCTTGTGGTTTAGCATCTGATAATAAACTGCTTAATGCTTGGAAAAAAGCTTTGGCCGGGGACCCTATTTCTGCGTTTGGAGGTGTTTTAATTACAAATCGCACAATCGATTCTGAAACGGCCGAAGAGATCAATAAACTCTTCTTTGAAATTATTTTAGCTCCCGATTTCGAAAAAAACGCACTAGAAATTTTAAAAACCAAAAAAAATAGAATAATTTTACGAGCTAAATCCTTCGATTTTCAATCGTTACAGTTTAAAACTGCGCTTAATGGCGTAATTGCACAAGATAAAGATTTGAAAACGGAGAATTTAAATGATTGGGAGGTTGTTACTGAAAAATCACCATCGGCCAAAGAAGCAATAGATTTAGTTTTTGCCAACAAATTAGTGAAGCATACAAAATCTAATGCAATAGTACTTGCAAAAGATGGACAGCTGATAGGAAGCGGTACAGGCCAAACATCGCGAATTGATGCACTAAAGCATGCTATTCAAAAAGCCAAAGATTTTGGTTTAGATTTGAATGGATCAGTTATGGCATCGGATGCTTTTTTCCCTTTTGCAGATTCTGTTGAATTTGCTGAAAAGGAAGGAATTAAAGCGATTATTCAACCTGGGGGTTCTGTTCGTGATCAGGAGTCTATTGATTTCTGCAATAAAACAAATATGGCTATGGTTTTTACAGGTACACGTCATTTTAAACATTAATAAATAAAGAGATTCAAATAACTATGGGACTTTTCTCGTTTTTAACACAAGAAGTAGCAATTGACTTAGGCACTGCAAATACTGTTATAATTTACAACGATAAAGTCGTAGTAGATGAGCCGTCAATCATTGCTCTGGAAAGAAATACAGGTAAAATAATAGCAGTTGGGAAAAAAGCTATGCTTATGCATGGTAAAACTCACGAAAACATCAAAACTATTCGTCCTTTGCGCGATGGTGTTATAGCTGATTTTCAGTCGGCTGAATATATGATTCGGGAAATGATTAAAATGATTAATGTCCCACGGTCTCTCTTTCCCCCGCAATTAAAAATGGTTATTTGTATCCCTTCGGGCATTACAGAAGTTGAAGAACGCGCTGTTAAAGATTCAGCGGAACAAGCCGGCGCTAAAGAAGTTAAACTTATTCACGAGCCAATGGCTGCTGCTATCGGTATTGGAATTGATGTAATGGAACCAACCGGAAATATGATTATAGATATTGGAGGTGGAACTAGTGAAATTGCAGTTATTGCCCTTGGAGGTATAGTAAATAATAAATCTATTCGTACAGCGGGAGACGATTTTAATATGGATATTATCGATTATATGCGCCGTCAGCATAATATCAGTATCGGAGAACGGACAGCAGAAACTATTAAAATTGAAGTTGGCGCGGCTATGGTTGATATAGAAAATCCACCATCTGATTATGCTGTTCATGGACGTGATATGTTAACTGGAATTCCAAAAGAAATAATGGTTAACTATGCTGAGATTGCTCAATGTTTGGATAAGTCCATATCTAAAATTGAAACAGCTGTTTTACATGCCTTGGAAATGACACCACCGGAATTATCTGCCGATATTTTCCGTACTGGAATATATTTGGCGGGTGGAGGATCAATGTTGCGTGGACTTAACAAGAGATTTAATTTAAAAACAAAACTCCCCGTTCATGTTGCAGAAGACCCTTTGAGAGCTGTTGCTCGCGGGACAGGAATTGCACTTAAAAACTTTCACAAGTTTACTTTCTTAATCAAATAAAAATGTGACAATACACACAAAATGAGATATTTACTTCATTTTTTATGGAAGAATGCTGCGTTTCTTTTATTTCTTTTTTTGGAGTTAATATCAATTGTCATGGTCGTTAACGGAAACAGACACCAATCCGCTGTTTTTTCTTCTTTTGCTAATCAATTTGGCGGGAAAATATTTACTTCTTATTCAAGTATTAGCGATTATTTTCAGCTTAAAGATATTAACGAACAGTTATCTATAGAAAATGTTTTTTTAAGAGAACAGCTTCATCTTGCACGAATTGAAAAGAACAGTGCTTATTTCCAATCCTTTGTATCTATTGATACAACAAAACTTATCCAAGGCGATTCAGCAAAACCACTTTTCGATTATATTTCGGCCAAAGTTGTCAGTAATTCTACTAATAGGCAAAGAAATTACATAATGCTAAACAAAGGAAGAAAGCATGGCATTAGGAAAAATATGGGTATAATTGGCCCAAGTGGAATAGTTGGGGTTGTTTTTAGAACTTCTGAAGACTATTCTAGCGGAATAAGTTTATTGAACATTAAACAAAGTATCAGTGCTAAACTTAAACACAATAACGAATTAGGAACAATTATTTGGGATGGTATTTCGCCATTATACGGTGAATTGGATGCAGTAGAAAACTATGTCCCCATTGCTATTGGTGACACAATTGTCACAAGCGGTTTTTCACATATTTTTCCTGGCGGTGAATATATTGGTACAGTAGAAGAGATTAGAGAAATACCCGGGAAAACATCTTTGTATATTAAAGTAAAATTCAATACCAATTTTAAAAAACTATTTTGGGTAAGTATTGCCCGGAATTTGAATTATGAACAACAAATGGCATTGAAAGCTATTAAATTAGAAAATTAATATTTATGTTAATTACAAACATAATTCGTTTTTTTATTGTGCTAATATTGCAACTATTGGTATTTAATAATATCCAGTTCAGTGGCTATGTCAATATTTATTTTTATGTGTTGTTTATCTTGCTTTTGCCTTTTGAAACGCCTCGTTGGCTAATGCTAATTTCAGCTTTTTTATTAGGATTGACAGTTGATATTTTTAGTCATTCTTACGGTATGCATGCTGCGGCAAGTGTGTTTATCTCATATCTAAGACCTTATGTCGTTTATTTTATTCGTTCCAAAAAAGAGTTAGATGTTGGCGTATTACCTACAATAGGTCATATGGGTTTTAGTTGGTTTTTATCCTATGCTTCCATTTTAATTTTTATACATCATTTTATTTATTTCTTTTTGGAAGTTTTTAGGCTTAACGATTTTTTAACTACTTTTTATCGAGTTATCTATAGCAGTATTGCAACGATAATTGTTATTATTGCAGAGCAATTTCTGTTTTTTAAACAACGAAAATAATTGACCTTTATGAAACATTTATGGCGTAATGCACTGTATTATAACGAGATAATAAAATAGATATTCCATAAAAAACCTAAAAACAAATTATAAACATATGAAAAATTTTAAAATTATTTTATTAGCAGCTGTAGCTGGACTATTTCTAACGACCTGTGATAGCGGAATAGGTGGCAACGAATTTAGCATTAACATTGAACTTGATGGATTGGCAGATGGTAATAAATTGCTAATGCAACAACGTACCGAAAGCGGTTATGAAGTTATAGATACTGCTGAAATTTTTGAAAACAGTTTTGTTTTTCAAGGTAAGTTGGATCAACCTAAACTTGTTTATATTACAAGTGATGCTTATCGCGGCGCTATTGCTATTTTTGTGGAAGCAGCTGATATTCAAGTAATTGCTAATGTAGACAGCTTGGCTAATGCTAAAGTTAGCGGCTCTAAATCTCACGACTTTTTCGCTAAAACCAATCAACAACTTGCTGATTTTGATAAAATCTGGCAGGAGTTTTATTTTGGGCCTTATCGCGCAATGAGCAAAGAAGAACAGGCATTAAACGAAGGACAAATTAATATGCTTTATGATTCGGCCCAAACATTAAAAGCTCGCTTTTTGGAAACTGAGTTGTTTGAGAATGGTCATCAACCCGCAACACCTGTCTTAGCTTTAAACAATATTGATGCCATGGACATTGATGCAATACAGGCCATATATGACAATCTAAAACCTGAGATATTAGATACTGATGATACTAAACTTATGGCTAATCGACTTTCTATTATTAAACGAACCGCCATAGGGAAACCGCTAATCGATTTTACTCAAAATGATACTTTAGGAAATCCTGTAACATTATCAGAATATGCCTCTGAAAAATACGTATTAATAGATTTTTGGGCAGCTTGGTGCGCACCATGTCGCAGAGAAAATCCTAATGTTGTTGCTAATTACGAAAAATTCAGCAATAAAGGATTTACAGTATTTGGTGTTTCATTCGATCAGAAAAGAGAAAATTGGGTAAAAGCTATTAAAGACGACAACTTAACATGGGAACAAGTTTCAGACATTCAAGGCTGGAGCAATGCTGCCGGAAAACTTTATGGAATTAAGTCAATCCCTCAAAATATTTTACTCGACCCCAATGGTATTATTATTGAAAAAAACTTAAGAGGTCCAGCTTTAGGCAAAAAGCTTGAAGAACTGTTAGGTAAATAATATTTACGAATGAATTAAGGCTTAGGATTGAATTTTCTTTCCTAAGCCTTTTCTTTTATACAAGTGCTTATGAATGACCGATTTGTAGTATTTGATTATTTAAATAAACTTAATATTGCTTTTGAAATGATAGAGCATCCTCCGGCGCCTACTGTCACTGAAGCTATGAAATATTGGAAAGATGTTGACGCTGCTCATTGTAAAAATTTGTTTTTCAGAAATCATAAAGGGAATAAGCATTACTTGGTAATTTTTGATGCGCATAAACAATTGGCTATTAATGATCTTGAAAAAAGATTGAAACAGGGAAAGCTTTCGTTTGCATCAGAAAAAAGGATGGCAAAATATCTGGCAATTCAACCGGGATCAGTATCTCCTTTTGGATTAATTAATGATGTAGAGAATCATGTTCATCTTTTTTTGGATTCTCATTTACAATCAAGTAAGAAAATCAGTTTTCATCCAAATGATAATACTGCATCAGTTATACTTTCATTTTCAGA
>JAQIBR010000152.1 GCA_027858955.1 Bacteroidales bacterium | reverse complement strand
TCGTCTTCACCTGTCATAGCTGAAATAAAAATTGCATTGTCAATAACGTTTCTGGTCATAGGACCAGGTGTATCTAAAGTACTTGATAGTGGAACAATACCACTTCGACTTAATAAACCAACAGTTGGTTTGAGCCCTACAACAGAGCTTTTACTTGAAGGTGAAAGAATGGATCCTGAAGTTTCTGTTCCAACCGCTACGGTCGCATAATTAGCCGCTATGGCTGCGCCGCTTCCCGAGCTCGACCCTCCGGTATCAAATATTTTGCGTCCATAAGGATTAAGTGTTTGTCCGCCTACAGCACTATAGCCATTCGGGCAATTTAGGCATAGGAAATTGGCCCATTCGCTTAGGTTAGTTTTCCCTAAAATGATGCCTCCTTTTTCTTTTATTCTTTCTACAATAAATGCATCCGATGTTCTATTATTTCGCAATAAATATGTTCCTGCCGTGGTTGGCATTCCTTCAGCATTCGTATTATCCTTCAAAAGCACAGGCATACCATAGATTGGATGATCAGCAGCTGATTTATTTTTGTCTTTGATTCGAGCTTCCTCAACAGCATCAGGATTGATGGCCACGATCGCGTTTAGCATTTTATCTTTATCATTCTCAAACTTAACGATTCTATAGAGATACCATTGAGTAAGTGTTTCGTAAGTAAGATTGCCAGATTGGATATGAGACTGAATAGTCGGGATATCTTGCTCGAAGATAAATGGTTTTAGTGTTTGATAGTCTTCTTCAGAAAAATTGCTAATTTGATCAGCTACATTTTTCCACATTTCATTTTTATCCAAAATTCTTGATTGGATAAGCTTGAATTGCATTTTTTGGGATTTATGACTCGCATTTTCTGCCAACTCCTCAGTTTCATCGTAAGGCGTCCAAGTTGCAATTGTTGTTTTGGGTTGAGGATTGCAGGCGGCAAGAATAATGATTAATAAAAAGAAGCTTAATTTTTTCATAAGGCTAGGTTTTTTTTTGATTTCGTGTTTGCTTTCTCCGATTGTTTTTATTTATTTAATATCAGACCTTAAACATACGGAAATTTTCTTTTGGTTCATATTCTACATAACATTCTGACAAACACTTTCTCGGCGAAGCAAAGATTCACCTTTAGCTGAGAGCTCTGCGAAGTAAATAAAGACTAAAAATAGGCCATTGCAGCGAAAAGCCACGGATTCACGAATTATATTCATTATCAAAATAGCATATTCATGCATTACCTTTTGTGAGGGCTTAGCCGCTAATAGCTATAATAATTAGGATCTATTGCAACTACTTTAAGCAAGAACTCATTCTATTTTTCGCGCATTGGTGTTTTCCAAAAACTCAAAATGTTTCAATCCAAAACGAAGTTCCGAATAGCTCATTTCATCACCAAAAACAGCTTTAGCTTCGCCTAAACTTTTATTGTCAGCAGATTCAAAATAAGCCGTAATCTTCCTGAGTTTTTCCTCTGTTACAAACAAACCTATTGCCAATTCTCCCAGGCCGACATAATGCGAAAGGTGCCCTTCAATAGTAGTTTCTGCAAACCCTCGTTCGCTGGCAATTTCAACAAGTGATTTTCCCCTTTGAAACAATTCGAAACTTACTTTTTTTGTGTCCGTCTTAGTTTTTTTCTTTTTTCCCGAAACTTCTTTTAGAGGAATTCTCCCTTTTTCGATATGATTTTCATCACAATAATGTTGTATCATTTGAATAATATAAACACCAAATTGTTCAATCTTTTTACTCCCCAAACCATTAATTAATTTCAAGCTAGCTGATTCCGTAGGTAAATAATTCACCATTTCGATTAAAGCTTTTTGAGAAAAAACCATATAAACCGGAATCCCTAATTCACTTGCTTTTTCATATCGCCACGAACGAAGTAAGGAGTATAATTCAGGATGTGGAATTGAATCGGGAGTTAAGACTTCTGCTGCCTTGGGTTTTTTTGAAGCGGGCACCTTTGTATCGATTACTGCTTTTGCGCGGGTATCCAATAATTTCTTTACTTGAAATCCATCTTTGCAAGCAGCGAAGCAGGCCAATTTCAATTCAATCTCATCCAAAAGGTTTTTGGCTGTTGCATTTATCTGTTTACGCAAAGTTGTATTATCAATCTCTAAATCGGCTTTTTCCATATTATCGAAAAGTACTGTTTTTACTTTATCGTGAAAATAATTTGCAGCTTTGGCAATGCGTTCCTGTAATTCGGAATTTTTCTCCACATCGCCTTGCGTTAATAAATACTGCTCTATTTGAGCTTGAAACTTTCTAGATATTTCCATCAATTCTGTCTGAAAAGCCGTGCGGATTTGTTTAAAATGATCAATCAAAAGTTGTGGAAAACTTGATGTATTCTCTCGCATCTGCTTATTCATAGAATTCACCAACATGCTCGTTCGGTCGAAGCTAAACAAGTCTATCAGGAGTTCGCGTTGATAGGCTAATTTTGCTTGAAGTAAGTTTCCCTCGTTGGGCTGATTTTGTTCCACATGATGAATAAAACCGCCTACCGTTCCATCGTTGATAATGCTGCGGTTTGAAATGGGTGTGCTTAAAACCATGCCTTCCAAGGTCTTGCAGCGACTCAACGCCACATAAACCTGTCCATGCGCAAAAGATGCTTCGGCATCGATAATGGCACGTTCAAAGGTTAATCCCTGACTTTTATGTATGGTAATGGCCCATGCCAATTTTAAGGGAAACTGACGAAAAGAGCCTTCCACCTCTTCTTTAATCTCGGCGGTCTTCGTATCTATCGAGTATTTTACATTGTCCCATTGCAAAGTACTTACGGCAATTTCATCTTCTTCTCCCGGGCAAAGCACATAAATAGTCTCATCCTCAATTTTTGTAATTTTTCCGATTTTCCCATTGTAAAAAAGCTTCTGAGGATCGGGATCGTTTTTAACAAACATTACCTGAGCATCCACTTTTAGCCTTAAATCGAAATCCGTAGGATAGGAATACTCTGGAAATTTACCTTCTATTGTAGCCTTGAAAACATGTGTTTTTAATGGCAGTCTGTTCACTTTAGATTCGTTGATTCTGTGAGCCTGATTGTTGTGCGTACAAAGCGTAATAAAACCTTCATCTTCTTGTGGGTTAAAATTGGGAATATGCCTACTGTTCAGTGCATCAATTGCAATTTGGTCGAGCTTATTATCCCTGACTTTATTTAAAATTGAGATAAAGCGATCGTCTTGCTGGCGAAAAACATGCTTAAGTTCAATACTGACAAACGGAGTATCGCGCAAAGCTTTGCTGCTAAAAAAATAGACTGTATCGTATTCGTTTTTTAGCAGGTTCCATTCATTGCTTTTTACCACGGGTGACAGTTGTTGTAAATCGCCAATCATCAGCATTTGAACACCTCCAAAGGCTTTGCTTCTGTTCCTGAACCTGCGGCAAACCCGATCGATGGCATCCAACATATCGGCTCTAACCATACTTATTTCGTCGATTACCAGAAGATCGAGACTGCGGATGATATTGATTTTTTCTTTGCTGTAACGATTTTGTTCCTGAGATGCATTTTCCAAACCAATTTGCGGCCCGAATGAAAGTTGAAAAAACGAATGAATAGTAACTCCTCCGGCATTAATTGCTGCTACACCTGTTGGTGCAACAACTATCATTCGTTTTGGCGATTTCTCTTTCAGACTTTTCAGAAAGGTGGTTTTGCCTGTCCCTGCTTTTCCAGTCAAAAAAATATTTTGCCCGGTAAATTGAACAAAGTTGAAAGTGAGGTCTAATTCTTTGTTGGATTGCATGTTTTATATCTTTGGTCGAATCTATTTTTTTTATCAATTAATAAAGGCCTTTATTAAACATTAGTAATTTTAAAGGAAGTTGACTTGAGTTTACTTTGTTACGTCAAATATTTTTCTGTTCCTCTGCCAGATACAAATATAGTTAATCTTTTAGGGCGAAAAGAAATAACTCTTTTAACAATTGCAGTCGGCTTTGTTAGTGTTTTTTTTATTGGAAGGAAAACTCCTTTATTTGTTCGAAAAGAGTTAAAACTATGCTCTTTAGTGCATTTCGCATTAGCGTCTAAAAAATTTTGCCACGAATTACACGAATTCGCAGCTGTGGGAATTTCGCGTATAAGACTTTCAGATCATTGTTGTTTAGTTGTGAAAGCAAGAAACAAATTTACTGCGTCACTTTTGAATGAACAACATCAGGCACAAGGATACAGATTATTATATCTGTTAAAGTTTCTTCGGATCAACTTTTTCGCCTTTTACCTTGTCTTCTTTTTTCAGTCCTTCAGTAATTTCGATATTAATGCCATCGGATAAGCCAGTTTTCACAATGCGTTCTTCAAACATTTGCTCTTCTTCTAATTGGATTTCAACGTAGGAAGAGTCATTTCTGAATTTTAGCATTCCTTCGGGTATGACCATCACGCTGTCTTTTCTATCCAGAACAATACTGGCATTGGCGCTATAACCGGCACGAATAAATTGCCCTTCTTTTAACTGAACGTTTGCTTTAATTTCGAACTGGATAGCTCCGTTTTCTTCCACGCCCTTAGGTGAGATGTATTCCAAAATAGCTGCAAACTTTTCTTTTTCTATTGCACCTATTTCAAGTTCAATCGGCATTCCCTCTTTAATTTTTCCGACTTCTGTTTCATCAATCTTTCCTTCAAAAACAATGTCTTTCATATCGGCCACCGAAGCAATGGTAGTCCCGTCGTTAAAAGTGTTTGCCCGAATTACCGAGTTGCCTTCTTCTACCGGAACATCCAATACCATTCCGTCGATCGTTGAACGCACCAAGGTATTCGTTGCGCTTTCTGCCTTTTTTGTTACACCGTTTTTAATTAGTTCCAAATTATTCTCGGCAGCGGCTAATTCTTCTTTTGACGAATCGTATCCAAGTTTAGCTGCTTTGAACTCTACATAGGAAACTACTTTTTTGTCATAGAGTTTTTGTTGACGGTCGTAATCAATCTTGGCATCTTCGTAGTTTATCTTCGCCTTGTTTAAGCGGGTTTCTGCCGAATTCAAGGTAACCATATCAGGAATAATTTTAATTCGTGCAAGCACTTGGCCTTTCGTTATGCGATCGCCGGCCTCAACAAATAACTCATCTATAATTCCTGAAACCTGTGGCTTAATTTCAATTTCGTAGCGAGGCACTACCGAGCCAGTAGCGACAGTTTTCAAAATAACTGTGCTGATAAACGGATTTTTTGTTTCAAAGACATCGGGTTTCGTTTTCGATTTGTTATAAAGGAAAAACATGGTTCCTCCAAAGGCGCCAATTAGTATGGCAATTAATAGAATTCTAAATATCTTCTTCATGATTTCTTGTTTTTATTTTATGCTCTTGTATTTTATTTTTTTCTTCTTTTATTTATTTGATTTATTCGTCTCGAATGGCATCGATAGGTTTAATACTAACTGCTCGTTTTGCAGGGATTAATCCGGCGATAATCCCGGAAATAACCAGCACAATTAAAGCTGCAACTGCCATTGTAAAACTGACTTCCGGATTACGGAAAAATATTTCATCGGGATTGGGATTCGACATCAAAGCCATATTTAGTAGTTCAAGCAGTCCTACCCCAAGCGCCAATCCAATATAACCAGCCATCACCGTAAGGAAAACGCTTTCGGCAACAATATGCGTAATTATTTTCCTAGGCGTTGCGCCTATTGCTCGCTGGATTCCAATTTCGTGTGTGCGTTCTTTAATAATTACCAGCATGATATTGCTAACTCCAATCACGCCAGCAAGTAGTGTTCCTATCCCTACTATCCAGGTCAGAATTTGTATCCCAGAAAATAAGCCCATATATTTTACCCATTCTAGTTCAATATTGAATGAGCCAATTGCTTGCAGGTCGTCGGGTGCAATATGGTGTCGCTCTTTCAATAATTCTTTTAATCGAGCTTCTACATTACTAACGGGCACTCCGGGATCTGAGGTTACTGAAAAGAAATGAACATCATCGCCCATATTATATGTTCTTTGCATGGTAGTAAAAGGAATGATAATCGTATCTTCTTTTCGGCCACTGCCAATACCAACACGGGTTTCTGGATGAATAACCCCAACAACCTGAAAGAAAACACCGTTTAATTTTAGGTATTGCCCGATGGGATCTTCACCTTCTTCAAACATGACTTCTTCTACTCTTTCCGTAATCAGACAGACTTTGCGATTTTGCAAAATATCAATGTCGTTAATGAGTCGGCCTTTTATGGGCGTCCAAGGGTCGATTTTGAAAAACACTGGATAGTCGCCATACATATTAAAGGCTCCGGTTTTTTTACCACGAATGGTATTGTCTCCGCTACGGGAATTAGAACCAAATAATCGAGGTGATAAATATTCAACATCGCTAATGTGCCTCCGAATGTATTCAATGTCTTTGTTCTTGTATTGCCAATTTCGACCTATCTGGAATCCCTCGTAAGGCTTACTGGTAGGTTCGGTCCAGAAAAATGCAGAATTGGATGCAAAAGCACTAATTCCCCCCATAACTCCATTTTCCAATGCTTTTCCTGCCCCCGACATAACAATCAGCATAAATATCCCCCAGAAAACTCCGAATGCGGTCATAAAACTTCGCATGCGGTTTTTCTTTAAAGCGCTTATTATTTCTTTCCAAAGGTCTAAATCGAACATTTTTATTTTTTTTTAGAGACGATGCATACATCGTCTTTACTCTAATGGAGACACGGCATGCCGTGTCTTTACTATATTATTCGTCGCGCAATGCTTCGATTGGTTTTATACGTGCAGCCCTTTTGGCTGGAATATATCCAGCCACGGCACCTGCCACAATCAATAAAGTTGTTGCTGCTATCGCGATATTTAAATCAACAGTTGGATTACGGAAAAGCGTTTCGCCATTTCCACTATTTGTAGCTGCTGATGCCGCAAATTGTTGCTCCACAATAAAATTAACGCCTTCCATTA
>JAQIBR010000037.1 GCA_027858955.1 Bacteroidales bacterium | reverse complement strand
CCCGAGCCTAAACCAAAAAAACATGCATCATATTTTTCTGTAAAATACCCAAAATCTTCCGACCATCTAAATGGTTTTTCAATATACTCTATATCTAAATCAATATTTTTTGCCGATTGTTCAACAATATGAACACATTCATCATTATTTACTGTTGCAGGAAATTCTTCGCTATAAGAAATCTTGCAGTCTAATTTTTCCGCTTTCGATATTTCCTTTATTATTTTTTCGCAATTATCTGTTAGCAATTCCATATCTTCGTTTTCGAAAGAGCGTAATGTAATTCTTATTTCAGCGTAGCCTGGAGAAGTGCCAAAAGATATCTCCCCCAATTGAATGTGAATAATGGTGAGCAGAACAAAATTATTAAAAAGAGTTTGGTCTTTTTTTAATATATGCAATTTTTTAATGATTTGAGAAATGGCATCAGCCGGACTAATTCCATTTTGCGGTTCACCTGCATGGGCTGTTTTTCCTGTAAGCTTAATAGTCATGCCTTTTGAAGCAGAGGCAAAACTTCCTTTTTTAAGCACAATTTTATGTTTTTCATATCCGGGCACATTATGAAGTGCAAACATATAGTCGGGCTTAATGTTTATGAATTTAGGATTTTCTACTACATCTCGAGCGCCTTGTTCTACTTCTTCGGCAGGTTGAAACAATACAATTGCGTTTCCTGAAATAGGTCGATTTTCGGAAATATTTTGAGCCAACCCAGTTAAAATGGCCATGTGTCCATCGTGTCCACAGGAGTGTGCAATATGATTATTTATTGATGTGTATTCAACACCCGATTTTTCTTGGATTGGCAAAGCATCCAACTCTGATCTGAATACAACAGTTTTCCCTTTCTCTTTTCCATTAAAAGCAAACGCTACACCTGTTTCTCCAAGTTTAATAATCTCGTCAGGATTGTATTTCTTGATAAAATTTATTATCCGTTCAGAGGTTTTATACTCATCATTGGAAACTTCAGGGTGTTTATGTATTTCCTGTCTTAACTTTATTATGTCCTGATTCATCTCTTATGGAATGATTGTATTAATACAAAAACAATTGCTGAAAGTGTTATTCCAAAGAAATTTGCATCTAAACCAAAAGGCAGGGTCATTTCGCTTAAAATAAGAATCAAAGTAGTTCCTCCACCAAATAGCATTGAATAAAGTGCTGCTTCCGCAGAAGGCTTTTTCAAAAACATAGTCCCCAAAACAGGGACAAATAATCCTGAAACCATAAAAGCATAAGAATACAACATCAAATCAAGTACATTTTCCATCATTGCAGCGAGAGTGATAGCCAGTATTCCAATGACCAATGTTGCTAATTGTGAATATTTAATACTCTTGGTATTATGTTTCGAAAGCCTTAATATATCTGTGGTAAAATTACCCGACGCTGCCATCAAACAACTATCAGCCGTAGACATTATTGCCGAAAAATATGATGACATAAGCAGTCCCATCAATCCGATAGGGAATATATGTGTTAAGAGTAAGGGGAGCCCAATTTCTTCGTCAATAGGACTGCCAGGTGCATATCCAAAGTCAGTAAACATTCCTTGTTCAAAAGCTACTCTGCCTAATAATCCTAAGCCAACACCCATAAAAGACATTACCGGCCATTCGAATAAGCCTGCTATAAACCATGCTTTCTTTGCTGTTTTTACATCTTTAGATGCATAGATTCTTTGATACAAGGTCATCCCGACAAACCATATGGGAACGATCGTAATCAGCCAGTTAACAAATTGAACAAAACTGATATTGGTAAGACTTAGGAAATTATTGGGCAAATAAGTTTGTAATGCTTCCCATCCTCCGACTTTGATGAAGCCTAATGGAATACCTACTCCTATTAGACCAACCATTAGAATTATCCATTGAATGGTATCGGTATAAATAACGGCTTTAAGTCCGCCAAGAACTGTATACCCAATTACTACAACTCCCATGAATAAAACTGCATCTACAATAGTAATAGAAGGGAAGGTTGCGGATGCTAATTTAGCACCGGCTAATATTTGAGAGCTGGTAAATCCTATATAACCGATCAAGGAAATGATACCTGCTAAAAGAGCCACTTTAGCATTATAGAAATAATTAAGCACCTCTGGAAAGCTTAAAAAATTATGTTTTTTAGCCAATGGATATATTCTGGGAATGAGTAAAACGCCACTAATCCAGGCTCCAACTAAGCCGGTAAAAAGCATCCAACTGCCCGACAGGCCTATTAAAAATCCTAATCCGCCTAGTCCTATTGAAAATCCACCACCTACATCTGTAGCAACAACAGATAATCCGATATGTGTCGCTGACATTTTTCGACTACCCACATAATAGTCTTCCTGTGATTTATTGCGTTTTAGAAAATAGACCCCAACACCAATCAATGCGATCATATAAATCACAAATATTAAAATATCAATTATGTGAACATGCATAATCTACTTTTTATATCTCATTTCAATATACTTACTGCTAAAACCAACTTTTTCGTATAAAAATCTTGCGGGATTATCAGGTTCAACGTGTAACGCAATATTTCCTTCAGCCATATCAATGGCTTTTTTCATTAACATTTTACCTATTCCCTTGCCTCTATGGTTTTTGTGAGTTGCAATATAAACCAAGATATTTTCCGGAATATAATCTTTCATTCCAGTTTGATTAACTACTACTACGCCTGATATTTCATTTTCTAAGTATGATACCAAAATAAAACCACCAAATGAAGGAACTTCTTTTAGTGAGTAATTAATACACTTTTCAATATCTGACTTAGGGTCTCCATATTCTTGCAAGTTGTCCAATAAAAAATCAATCACGCTTTCTTTTTCTTTTAAATTTGGTATGATACCTGCGTTGAAAATTTTCGTTTTAATCATTAATAAATAATTTTAATGTTCATAAAAGTTAATGAATTGCCCTTAATATATTGTTTTTTCGAGATACGCAAATTTATTTTTATGATGATAATATATTATGCCCACAAATTGTGCATTTATAGTTCTTAGCTTCTGCGGATAATTAATTGATTTATATTTATTTGTATATAAAACCCATTGTAAGTTAGATGAGTGTTCAAATAAATTATTAAAGCTCATTCAAAAACTCGAATAGTTTCTTAGTAGCCAATCCTCGATGACTAATTTTATTTTTCTCACTTAAAGACATTTCGGCAAAGGTAATAGAATATCCAATAGGTCTAAAAATTGGATCATAACCAAAGCCTTCTGTTCCTATACTTGGCTTTTCAGTTATTTCACCTTCAACAACTCCATCAAAACTGTATTCCTTGCCATCCATTATTAATGCAATTACAGTTTTAAAACGAGCGGTTCTGATTTTCTTGCATCGCATCTCTTCGAGAACTTTCTTAACATTATCCTCAAAAGTACAATTTTCACCTGCATAACGTGCCGATAAAACTCCCGGTTTACCATCTAATGTATCAATTTCTAAACCAGTATCATCAGCAAAGCAATTGTAATTGTAGCGATTAAAAACAAATCGCGCTTTCTCAAATGCATTGTCT
>JAQIBR010000034.1 GCA_027858955.1 Bacteroidales bacterium | reverse complement strand
ACATCCTGTTCTCCCATCTTGCCTTCAATATTATTTTCCAATGCTTCGGCAAGAGCCATTCGCAAATTTAGAGTTCTGCTATTTGGTAACTGAGTAAGATTCATCAAAATGGATTCATTAAGAATACTCCATTCGGGAAATTTATTGATTTGTCGCACACTTTCCATATTTACAATTGGGACACCATTTACGCCTTCAATGGGAACTGATATTTCAGAAGGATTCATCCCTTCACTAATTTTCAAAACGCGTAGAGCAAGTTGACGACCCAATTGCTGAAAGGTAAACTTTGGACTTAAGGTAATAGTTGCCCCTTTTTCCAAATACTCGATACCACTAACGGCAAGCGAAGGAATACTACGTTTGTTAAATTCCGTAAATAATTTTTCTATTTCCACCGCTGAATATTGTACCAATGGCAGAACAAAAGCAGCATCAGCTTCTTCGGGTAAATTTGCAAATGCTTCCAAACTGCTATTTCCCGCTGAAATCACAGAAATTTTTGAATCGGATATACATTTCGCAAAATATTGACTAATCTGAGGGAAGTTATCTCGGAATGGATCAGGAATTAAAATGGCAAGATGTTGATTTTCAAATATTTGAGAAAAGGAGATAATATCCTTTTTTAAGTTGAAAAAAGATTCAATAAAAGTAAAATTATGGACTCCTGTATACTTTCCTTCATAAAGCTTTAGTCCTTGCAATTCCCCATCAAGGATATTAGCAGCTATTACAGGTTTTGGAAAATTTGTTAATTTTGCTATTTCATTGGATGATATGTATCCTAATGATACTATCATATCAATAGTGGAATCTTTAACTAAATCTTGTATACTTTCCTTAGCTTTTTCGGAATTCCAGTCAGCATTTAATTCTTTAAATGTTACATTCAATCGCGCCAGATTTAATGCCTTTATTTCTGTTTTAAAATGCGCGCTTAACTGATTAAGTTCATAGGAGCCGGCATCTTTGCAAATCCCAATATTTAAATTAGTTTGAGCTTGTCCAATTGCAGAAAAAAATACAAGGCCTATAATAACAATCAATAATTTCCTGATACTTTTCATTAGGCTCTATATTTTACTCGTTTATAATTAATTCTTTTCATTCAACAGTGTTTCAAAGTTATGTATTATTTATAGAATTACAATGTGTGCTATTTTAATTTCGCTCTATTATTTCTTTCAGTACCCAAACAATTACTCTTAAATATACCTTTTTGAATCCTTTTAAAATCTAAATAAATCGATTGCAATAATTAATTTACGGCAAAGTTAGTGAATATACACTCACATAACTATTTTTTAACATAGTTTTATATAAGTTGTTTTCCCCCATTCAGCAAACATTTGATAATGAGATGGTATCAGAGTCAAATCAAAAAACAAGAAAGATAATATATCCATTCCTGAAAGTAATTTCTATCGGTAAATAGCAACACCAAAACCAAGTTCAATAATATCAGTTACAGGAATAGATGAGTTTCCAATTTTACTTACTAAATACAAGCCCCGAGTACCAATTCGGACATAAAATGCAGTTCCCGAAGCAGGTGTTTTATTTGCCAATAGTCTTGTTTTTATCTCACCACCAATAAAAATACCTGCATTCCTTCCCGGCGACCACCAATAATAATTTTCAGGATAATTGTCGGGCAGCTTAACCCAATATTCGCTCCCGAAAGTATGATGTACAAACCATCCAATATTTAGTGGCAGTATTTCTATATTTTCAGATAATTTATATCGAAGCAATTTAGCTGTAAATTGCAAGCTGATACTATGTAAATCGTCAACAGTAAAATATTTGGGAGTGTATCCATAAAAAAGGGAAACATCTAATTTGTGATCAAAAAAAGTATAACCAATACCTGTGGATAAGAATCCTATTCCACCGGCAAATTGCAATTTCACATAATCAGGTAATAGTTTTTTTTCATAATTTACATTATCATTTTTCCGCGAAACTTGACCTCTTGTTTCAGATATTATAGATAGCATAAAAATAACTAAAAACAACAAAAATTTAGAAGTTGCATGTTTCAATTTCAAATGTATCATCTATAATATTTATAATATTAAATTTCTCATATTGAACTCCATAAACATTTATATATGGAATACTATCAACATATGGAGTATATATTTCATGATTATGTGAATGCCCGTGAATAGTAAATATAACATTATCGTATTTTGCAATCGCTGAATGAAAATCTTCTTCTAATCTAGGATCACAATCGCCATCCATTGGCGGAACATGAAATATAACAATCGCATTTTCAAAGTCATCGCCAGGCTGCAACTGTACATTTAACCAGTTAATATTCGGAACATTACCGTTAAAATTAAATTCACGGCTATTTGTATTTACAAATACGAATTTTATGTTTTGATAAATAAAACTGAAATTAAATTCACCAAACATTTCGTTATAAGCCATACCTCCATTACCCACTAAATCATGATTTCCTAAAACAACAAAATAAGGGTAATCTAAATTCAATAAGTACGAATTTCCCCAAAGGTATTGTTGCGGCAACCCAAAATCGCTAATATCACCGACATGTACAACAAAATCAATTGGATTATTCTCATTTAGCGAGTTTACGGCATTCACAAAGTCTTCTAATTCATCATAAAAACGATGGGAGTCACCAGTAAATGCAATTCGGATAGTATCGTTTCCATCCTTTCTTAATAATCTATCAATATTAGTCTGATGAACATCTTTATCTTTTCCTTCAAAGTCAATCACATATGATGAATAATCAAACATACTCTCACAGGCAACATTAATAAATATGCTAATCAGAAGTAATATTTTTAAAGCTATTTTCATACTAATTGGGTTTAGGTATAAAGGAGTAAAATCAATAGCAATTAAAACTTATTTAAAGGTACCTTTATTTTTATATTTAATCAGCAAAATTAAAAGGGATTGAAAGGTTAATCTTTATAAACGATTCAATTCGTCTCTTCACCCTTGCTCTATTTTGACAGCTTTATTCTTTTATACAAGAAGTAAACCATATTTCCAAGCATTAATCCCATTATAGGTGCATTGGGAATCTTTACTACTGAAAATCCCACAACCACCAACGCCATAGCAATACCATATATAATTTGCTCCCGGGTTTTACTTGGAGATGTTTTTGGTTCTACAATAATTGCTGTTCCAATAAATACTGTACTGATAATGTAGGCTAAGTAATTGCCATCGAAAGCATTAATAAAGAATCCCAATAACAAAGATAAAGCTATAAAACTCAAAGCTAAAGGATGTTTTCTCACTCTGGCAACATTAAAAATAAGAGCTAATATTATTGGTATAATGGGAAGAGGAAAAGAAATATCGAAAATTAGAAAGCTAATGTCAATCCCCGCCCAATCCACGGGCGGAATGCCAATAGCCGGGATAATCATAGCCAATAATGTGGTAAAACCAATAGCAAATACAACAGGATTAAAGATATTCTGCTTTTTGTATTTGATCAGAAATTTAGAAACGAAGAGGAAGAGCATGACCAATAAACCTCTTAGAGGTGCCGGATCTCCGTGGGAAAGTACTAATAAGATTATGAAAGTACTGATTAATACGTGCTTATACTTTTTTCGTTTATCTAATCCATATTTAAAAGCAAGAAAAAGTAGAGATGAAATAACAAATAAAGCAGCTCCTAATTGTATGAAATGTAATCCCGCTTCCTTGCCATTATCGATAAATACATCAGTAATTTTTAGAATTGAGAGTATAATTAAGAAGACCAAAAAATGATCGTATGCTGTTAGCTTTTTGAATAATTCAACGCCTTTTTTCATATTTTATTTGTTTTAGTCAAGTACAAATTTGAGTCCTCCAGTAATAATACTGGCCTTTAGACCCGTATTTCTTTCGTACTGATGAAAATTTAAATCAATGCTTTTTAAACCGAATTTCCATAAACGAAAATTGGTAAATATATCAGTATAAGATATACCAAAACCGTACTGATTTGCATTAAATTCGGATAAATCATAATCTGAAGTATAGAACTCTTCTGTAGAGAGATGTTGCTCATAAGGAGCAAAATAATCAGCTGCCGTTTGACTGTAAAAACGATAAGAAGGATACAAAGTAAATTTACTGGAAATTTTTATAGGAAGTTCTATACTTGCCGTATGCGAACTAATACCCCAGTCATCAAAATAATAGCGATAATAGGTTCTCAGTACAAATGTTTCGTTTATATAATAATTCAGACGTCCACCAACAGCCACTTTGAATCTTGAATCAGGCAGGCGCTCAATATCATCAGCCAAATGAAAGTTCTCAATGAATGAATCATCAACATCGCTAAAATAAACTCTTTGAAAAGGAGTTGAAAGTAATCCTTCCTGTTGTACCAAATCCAGAGCTAAAGAACCTTGAAGTTTTTTAGATAGTATTTGTGAAAAACCCAACCCCAATGTATAAGAGTTTCTTCCCTCACTATCAAATTCAGTAAAAGAAGGATTATAATTAGAATTTCCACTAATAGAATGTTGATTAAAAAACCGACTATTCAATCCAACATCTAATGCTCCAAAAGGACTTAATTCAATGGGATATAATGCTTTCCATTTATCCAAATACACATTTGCATTCACATTAAGTTCTGTATTCTTCTCATTAAACAGTTTAGTATAAGTACCACCAACTCCAAAAGAAACATAATCGTACTCTTTAGCTAAAGAAACTTTAGCCGACAATATCGTATTTCTGTCATCAGAACTGTGGCTATATATTCCATTAACATTTATCCAAACGTCGCCAGATGAAGCCCCGGAAGAGGCTTGGAACGGATCAGCCAAATCATTACCATCAAAGGGATCAATATTAGATGATGAAGCTGAAGTATAGGCAGAAACACTGGCATCTATAGTCAATACATCATCATCATTTAAAGGAATAGATATTACGAATGAGGGTGCAATATCAGTGAGTTCTTCGGTACCTATACCGCCTGTTACTGCAGCATTAGATCCATCTTGAGTATAGTAACTGGTTAAAAAATCGACTTCAACGTTTTCTAAAACACGCTTTTTATATACGCTAGTTGAGTCTTGTACTTTTTCTTGGGCATAGCCGAAAGAAATTAGTAAAAATAGTATTGATAGAATTAAAATCTTCTTCATGTGCTTAATTATTAGTTACATCCACAACCACCACCTGTTTTGCCACCATTGGCTCCCGATGCTGCTTCTCTATATGATTGAAAAAGAGCAGTAAAACGATCTGACTTTTTTATAGTCAATGCCATATCGGCATCATTAATCTTTACTTTTTCATATTCCCTTACTGTGACACAAGAGCTAAATGAACCCACAATTAGGCTGTAAAAAATGAGTTTTTTTATCATTGTTTTTCGATTTTAATATTATTGGATTTATAGATATTGCCTTCTTCATCTATGATGATACATTCCACTTTTGGCAATTGATTTATTCTGTTTAAACCTACCTCAATCCCCATTACAAAAACTGATGTGGCTAATGCATCTGCTAACTCTGCAGACGGAGCAAAAACTGTTGCGCTAATGATTCCACTGCTTGGGTATCCGGTTCTTGGATCAATAATGTGTGTATAACGCTTTCCTTCAAATGAGACAAATTTTTCATAATTTCCGGAAGTAACAACAGCACCTTCACCTAAAGGTAAAATTGCAAATACTTTATTCTTATCCAAAGGATTTGTTATGGCGATTTTCCATTCGTCACCGTTCACTTGCTTACCCCAGGTATTCATATCGCCTGAAGCATTTATGATTCCTCCACTAACGCCTTTTTCTAGCAATAGTGCTTTGGCCTTATCAGCAGCATAACCTTTACCGATACCACCAAATCCTATTTTCATTCCTTTCAATTTCAAAAAAACCGTAGAATTTTCATTGTCGATAACAACGTTCTGATATCCCACTTTAGCCACGGATGATTTAACTTCCTCATCAGAAGGTATTTCAGTCATACTCCCGTCAAACTTCCAGATTTTATCCATAGATGCATAAGTGATATCAAAAGCGCCATCCGTAAGTTTAGAAAGGCCTATGGCACGATCTATAAGACTTAGCAATTCTTTATCAACTTTCACGGGGCGAATTCCTGAATTCCGATTTATTTCCGAAGTTTGAGAGTTTATGTCCCAAGAGGAAATAAGATTTTCTATTCTGCCAATTTCAAGTATGGCTATATCGATATATTGACTTGCCTGAATTGAATCATTCGCAACAACTGTAATTTCAAAACGACTTCCCATTAATTTAAGGGTTCGCTTATAAATTTGTTGCGAAAATAAATTTACTGATAACAGAAGTGCCAATATGAGGATGGAATATCTCTTCACGAAAATATATTTAGAAGGATTCAAGATGTTTTATATACTCATCGGGAGTCATTTTTTTGTAGCCTGTTTGCCCAAGTACTTTCCCTTCTTTATCTAATATCACGACAAATGGGAAGAATCCATTTTTATTATAGATTTCAGCAAGTTTATTGTTTTTCTCTTGCTGCTCCGACGATAATGCATTTCCCTTCTTTTTTGGGAAATCAGCTAATAGCATTACAAAATGATCTTTTGCATAGGCCTTAAACTCATCATTAGTCCAAATTTCCTTTTCTAATTTCATACAAGGTGCACACCAATCTGAACCTTGGAAAACCAAGATTATATTCTTACTTTCTTCAACAGCTGTTGCTTTAGCTTGAATGAGATCAGTATGCCACTCTTGAGCATTTCCAAATATTGCCAAGGATATAAATAGAAAACTCAAAATTATTTTTTTTCTTCTTTTTATCATATTAAAGTTATTTTATTAAATATCGGCACAAAGTTAGTGAATATTCACTTTCAACAAACATCTTTTTATCTACATATTTATCTTTTAACATATTTTAAATGTCAAACCAATAAAATAGGAATAAATAAAACTATTAATCTTGAATTGAGCTACAATTTACTCTAGCCTGGAATTGAACAAAAATTAGTTAATCTTATATCTGGTTTATAAAACTTCGAATGTGCCTTTGGTAATAAGGCTTAAACGACAATTTCTCAAATACAGCTATTACGACTAAAGTCATAATTACACCAACAAGTATATCTACAATATAGTGATGATTAGAATAAACAGCTGCAAACCAGATTCCTGACATAAATATTATAAATAAGCCATTTAACAGCCACCCGAAACCTTTTTTAATTCCATAAAACAGAACAATAAGAGGATAAGTAGCGTGTAGTGATGGCATTGCAGCTAAGACATTTGCATTTTTATTGTATATATTTTCGAAGATTGGGAGTCCTACAATTTCATCGAATTTAGAAAGTCGCGCACTATTTCCGGGTACTCCAATCTGCAAATCAAACCCATAAAGATCGACATACCATGGCGGTGCGGCAGGATAGATATAATAGATTGCAAAACCAAAGATATTGACCAAGAAAAATACAATAGAAAACTTAGCGAAAAGCAGTTTATCTTTAAAAAAAAGATAAACACCAAATGCAAGAGGAATAGGCACCCAATTGATATAAAAAAGACCTGAGAGTATATCGAGAAATTTAGTATTGTAAATCGCAAAATATTCGTTGGGCGTGAGCAAAGTATTATTTACTGTAATTCCGAAAAGAGCCTTTTCAAACTCATAAGGTTCTATAATATGTACCTGCGACACTTCATAATTAGGGAGTATTCGCATTGAATCATAAATAATCCAATAGACTATAAATATTGAAAACGCAATAATAAATTTACGAGATTTTTCACCGGCATAAAAGCTGACCAGCCACAATAGTAAGAGAAAATAGTGTTCATCCCGAATTCCTACTACAAAGCTATTCCAAAGTATATAAATAGTAATAAGCAATATGTTTATGATGATATTCTTTTTCGTAAACCTTTGGAAGTTCATAAATTGCTCTATCTAGTATTAATTATTATAAATCTTTTCATAAAAATTCTCACCGTTAGAAATATCTTTCCCGAACAGTTCGATGTATTTAACTTTTGGCCAGAAACCTGAGTTATCGGCAAAAATATAAAGATGATTTAATTGCGATGGTTTATTATTAATCAGTGTATGAACAACAGCTTTGAACGGCGCCTGTTGCACTAATAGAAGGTCCCTTTTTTCATCGGCTACAAGCTTAATTTTGTATTGGTTATTAGTCGTTTCAATTTTACTGCTTTTAACACCATAAGCAAATATTTTCTCTATCTCTCTCAATTCCATTCTTCGCCCGTCTTCTTCATATCTAATCCAATAAACATCTATCGGCTTGTCTTCAATAAGATTTCCTTCTTTGTCGAAATTAGCAGTATAAACGATAGTGTTTTTATTGTGATTTCGTTGAATATAAAACAACATTTCGCTGCTATTTGGAGGAATAGGATATTCTATTGGGTCGGTTTCAATTAATGTGCCAAATCCAACTAAAACAATTGCTAAAATTAATGTCAACTTCATAAATTCTAGAGTAGTTTTTCCTTTTTATACCAGGCGATTGTTTCCTTAATTCCCTTTTGTAATTCATATTCGGGTTTAAAACTAAAATCCATTTCAATTCCTTTACTATCACATAACCAATTCTTAGCGCTGATTTCTTTGTATTTTTCGGTATTTAAAGATGGTGGCTTACCTGTTAAACAAGCAATTTTTTCAATTATAAAAGCCAAGGATTTCACTAGAAATTCAGGAAAAATTATTTGAATAGTTTTTACGTTCAACTCTTTCTTAATAAATGCGTTGAATTCTATAGCCGTATAATCCTTTAAATCAGATAAAAAGTAAGATTTTCTTTTCTTGTCAGATTCCAAAGCGTCAAAAATTAATCGACATAAATCTTTAACATAGATAAACGAAAGTAATTGTTCCGAACTGCCGATATATGTTTCCAAGCCATGCTTAATCGTTTTATAAACCACAAAAAAATCTTTTTCCCGAGGACCGTAAACACTTGTTGGTCGAAAGATTAAATATGGCAGATTTGGAAAAGACTTAATAAATTGTTCCGCTTTTAACTTACTCTTTCCATAGAAAGTAATTGGATGTGGAATATCTTTTTCTGCAATCGGGCTTAAAGTTTTTTCATTGCCCGGGCCATAAGCAGCCAAACTGCTTATAAAAATAAACTTCTCAGGCATACAATTTAATTCAGATAAGGCTTCAATAAGATTCCTTGTAAATTGATAGTTGACTTTTTCAAAATCATCTTTATCGCAGGATTTGGTTATTCCGGCATTGTGGATAATGTAATCAAATTTTCCGTACTCATTTTTATTAGCAATCAATATATTCTTTAGCGCATATTTATCTGCCAAATTTGATTCAAAAAAAACAATTTTCGAATCATTCAAAAATGACCGATTACTTGTACTTCGAATACCTGCAAATACTTCATATTCACGTTTTAAAGCTTCTTCAACAAGGAAACTGCCAATAAATCCACTCGCACCCGTAATAAGAATCTTTTTCATATTAGATATGCTTTATAAAACATCTCCGCCTCAGATGCTGACGATATTCATAATCTTTAAACAACAGTAGTGAGCCGGTATTGGTTTCTAATGCATGACTCGAAATTGCAGTTTTAACACCATTATCGATATAAGCTTGCATCATTTCATTAAAGAAAATTGCCGGAATCCCTTTAGTATGATACATAGGTTTTACGCCTTGCAACAGCATATCAACTGTATCGTTTTTATGTAATGCCCTTAAAACCGGAATAAAACCAAATGGGAAAAGCTTTCCTTTGGCTTTCATTAAAGCCTTGGAAAGAGATAACACCGACACACCAAATCCAACTACTTCATCAGTTTTCTTGTCTAAAACAAAGCAAACATACTTTGGATTAATCATCGAAAAGTATTGCTTTATATAATACGCAATTTGTTTATCGGATAATGGGACAAATCCATACAAATCTTTATAAGATTCATTTAGTGTTTGAAACATACTTTTAGCATGCGGAAGCAATTCTTTACCATTTTTGGGTCTTAAAATTTTCAGGTTGTATTTTTCTTCAACTATGGCAGCTATTCGTTTAACCTTATCGGGAACTCTTTCCGGAACTTTTATTTCGTATTGTATCCAATCTACATCTTTTATATATCCGAGTTTCTCAAGATGATCAGGATAATAGGGATAATTGTAAAGCGTTGCCTGAGTGGCAATCTCATCAAATCCATCGACTAACATTCCTTCCAGATCCATATCGGTAAATCCCATAGGTCCATGAACCGCGTTCATACCTTTTTTAGCCGCCCAATCTTCGACAGTTTTAATCAGCAAAGCAGAAACTTCAATATCGTCAATAAAATCAATCCAGCCAAAACGTGCATTTTTTTCTTTCCAAACCTCATTTGTTTTCAGATTGATTATACCTGCAATTCTGCCAACAATCTTATTGTCGATATAAGCTAACCAATATTTTGCTTCACAAAAATCGAAAGCAGGATTCTTCTCTTGCAATAAAGTCGATTTTTCAAAGGAATGAAGTTGTGGTACTCGATATTTATTTCCTTTATAAAGTTTATCCGGAAAAGCAATAAACTTACTAAGTTCGGAAGACGAGTTTACTTCTATGATTTTAAGATTTTTCATATTCTAAAGTTACCGGGACTGCATTATTCTCTATTAATTTTCTGCATCTCACAAGGGTTTCAACTGCAATGTCAATCTGTTCTTTTGTATGAGTTGCCATTAAGGAAAATCTCAGAATTGACTGACCCTTAGCAACAGCAGGATGCACAATTGGATTAACGTAAACCCCTTCTGCCAAAAGCATAGCCGAATACGTATATGTCTTTATTTCTTCACCAATAAATATTGGAATGATTGGCGTGTCACTTTCTCCAATATTAAAATCTTCTTCTAGCAGGCATTTTCGAGCATAATTAGTATTATCCCACAATCGATATCTTCTATAAGGTTCTGACTCAATTATTTCCAATGCTTTAAGAACTGTTGCAGCAGATGCCGGAGGTATACTTGCACTAAAAAGTAATGATCGTGCTTTATGCTTTATATAATTAATTGTTTCAAAATCGCCCGCAACAAAACCGCCTAAAGATGCTAAGGATTTGCTAAAGGTTCCCATAATTAGGTCAACTTTATCTGTAACATCAAAATGAGATGCAGTTCCGGAACCATTCATACCTAATACACCTAGAGAATGAGCATCATCCACCATAATAGATGCATTATAATTCTCTGCTAATTCACAAATTTGATCTAGTTTAGCAATATCACCTTCCATGCTAAAAACGCCATCAACAATAATCAATTTAATTTCATTGAGATTAATTCGTTGAAGAACCTTTTCTAAAGAAGCCATGTCGTTATGCTTGAATTTTAAGGCTTTTGCAAAAGTGAGCCTGCTTCCTTCTATAATTGATGCGTGATTTTTTTCGTCAAGAATAATAAAATCATTTCGCCCAACAATAGATGAAATGGTGCCAATATTTGCTTGAAAGCCTGTGCTAAAAACAGTAGCTGCCGGTTTATTCACAAAATCGGCAAGTTTGCTTTCAAGTTCTACGTGAAGATCAAGATTTCCGTTCATTAATCTTGAGCCTGAAGCACCGGTTCCATATTTGTCAATTGCGTCTTT
>JAQIBR010000270.1 GCA_027858955.1 Bacteroidales bacterium | reverse complement strand
GCTGCCGGTTTATTCACAAAATCGGCAAGTTTGCTTTCAAGTTCTACGTGAAGATCAAGATTTCCGTTCATTAATCTTGAGCCTGAAGCACCGGTTCCATATTTGTCAATTGCGTCTTTGGCAGCTTTTACAAGTTCAGGATGGTTGGTTAGACCCAGATAGCTATTTGAGCCAAACATCAATATATTTTTTCCTTTAATCTTAACAATGGTATCTTGTCCGGATTCAATAGCGTGGTAAAAAGGATAAATTCCTTTTTCCATTGCTATTTGAGGTAAATTAAAATTTGCGAATCTTTTTTGTAATGGTTTCATAAAATACTTTCTTTTAAAAATCGAGTTTAAATCTTGCTCTAATTCCATATTCAGAAACATCGGGATTGTCCAAATAGGTCATTCTTCTTATAATATCTACTCTAAATAACTTGAAAATATTTCCGATGCCTACACTCAATTCAACATAAGGTTCTTGTTTAAGCGTGAATGTTGTTGGAGTAGCATTCTCATCAGTAGGAAACTGCATCAATCCATAAGTCAGATCAGGATTATTTTTGGCACTTAGGTTTCCGTTTATAGCTTTAAATGATACTATTTCACGCCATTTCAAACGTTTAAACAAGGGTATCTTATTAAATATAAAGCCATTGAAATGATGTTCGACAAAAACAGCAATATATTCGTCGCTTACCAATTCCAGAAAATTCATCAAGTTGTAAGACCTTAGCTGATATGAATAAGTTTGGTTAGCACGGTGAACATACAATAATGGGAAAGGAATACCGCTACCAAAAACTTTAGCTGCTTCAAATTCAAAATTGGTAAACCCAAATAGAGAAACATAGAAACGTTTAAACACATTAAATGAAAGCTTACTGTAGGAATAGTCTGCATTTAACAAACCTTCTATTCCCTGATTATAAGATAAATGGAATATAGGGTGCTTTGTAATGATAGGGGTTTTGTAATTCATTCCCTGATAGAATTTCTCATTAGGAGCAAATCGTAATGTTGCAGAAAATTCAGATGAAACTATTTCGCTTACGGAATAATCTTCATAATTAAAATAAAGCGTTCCTCCTGGCTCTTGTTTGATGTGTTTAAAATTTAATGCTGTTGAAAACCCACTACCCCAATCGCGATAATGTTCGAGCTTATACATTTTGTAATACAGTATTTTATCGGCAACTCCACGTTTGAACGACAAGAGAAAATTGTCCTCATTAATGAATTGCATTTCCATTCCCGGAAAATTAGTTTCCACCTGATACATAGCCATTATGGTATGTCTTGGATTGTTTTTGATTGGCTTTTTATTAAGCGACCAAGTAGCAGTCCCCGAATATTTATACTTCTCATCGTTGAATCCATAGAGCAAATAACCTTCAAGCCTTAAGCGTTCACTAAATTTATCGCTGGTTCTGCCTCCTACTCTTAAACGAAAGCCTTCGACATCGTTAAAACTGTAAAATGTACTTACAGGTCCTAAGTCTACATTGCCAAAATTCCAGTACCCTGCCAATAAAAGCATTACAATGTCCATAGTCCTTTTAAAAGCCGGGACATTCTGAACACTGTCAATCATGGTATAAATACCTACTTCTTGTTCTGTTAATTTTGAAAATCTATTTTCTTTCCAAAACTCTTTGGTACGGTAAGCATAATCATCTTCCTTAATAGCATTTTCAATACCTGCATAAACAGTATCATTTCTTTGCTGATTAAAAAGGTAATTCTTATAGTAAATGCTCTTTTTTCCAAACATTCCTATTCCCTTTTTTCCAATGTTAAAGTCAACAATTAAATTATCTTTAGAAAGTACCCAGCATTGGTTATCAATATTTTCAAATTCCTGAACAATTTGAAGATCGTTGACAAAATTCAAATTAATATCTTCAGTTATTCTCATATCCGCCTTTATTACGGCATACTTGTCATCGTTTGTTATATAAAGATTTCCTTTAAAAGCGAAGTCTAATTTATTTCTGGGCTGAAAAGCAAGATTAATACAACTATATCCATTAACATCGAGAGTATCCAGTATATGAAACTTATATATTGTGGGGGATATACTTGAAAGTGGACTAATAAACTGATTGGTCATCAGGATTATATTATTCTCATTTATGTCAATATCCTGATATAAATTATCAACCATAAAACTAATGCCCTCATTATCGATATAATCGTGAAAACCTACCATATTGGTTCCTGAGATATACTCTTTTTGAGTCTTAGGTGATTTTCGATAATATATCTTTGAGACAGTCTCCTTTAAAAATACAGGTAGGTATGGCTTACCGTTTATTTCTGAAGTATCGACATAATTAAAAACAAACTGGAATTTCTTTAAAGCCTTTTTATTCCTGAATTTTTCAGTAATATTGTTCAAGTCAAATTCAACCTTCTCGTATTTATCATATTCGTAATTATCGAGTTTTTCTTTTCTATTATTATCTTTATTATCAATAACCTTTCGTATAAGGTCAACAGCAAGATTATCTTTATTGCGATATCTTATTCTCTTTGCACTAATTTCAATCTCATTCAGGTCAATACTTTTTGACTCTAGTTGGAAATCAACTACTTGATTTTCGCCTAAAACAATCTCCTTTTCTTGGCTATTATAACCTAGAAACGAAGCTTGGATATGATCTGAAGCCCACATAGTTTCTATACTATAAACACCATTATAATCTGTAATAGTTCCAATATGTTTACCAACAAACACTATGCTAACAAAGGGAAGAGGTTCTTTGGTGTTGATATCAATAATTTTTCCTCTAACACGAGTTATTTCTTGAGAATACCCTATTGCCGAAACAAAGAATAAAGCTATGCAGATGATGATTATATTTACTAACTTTTTCGTTTTCATGCAATCTATTATTTAAAAGTGAAGTTTTTGTGCATAAAAAAATTAAAACCAACACCTACTACTATTGCTACAATAATTTTTGAAATAATGTATTGAATACCAAAATATTCAACAATCAAATACAAACCTGAAGTATTCAAAAAGATGCTTACAATCCAAACCATCAAATATTTTATTGCTTGAGAAGAAAGCTTTCCGTCTTTTCTCATAAATACCCAATTTCGCCCAAGTGCAAAGCCAGTAGCTCCACCCATAAATGCTCCCAAAAATGCCGAAAGCACATACCAAAACTGTAAAACCTCAGTCAAGAATATCAACATAATAAAGTCAACAGCAGTTGCAGTTAAGGAAACTATATTGTAGCGATAAAATGATGTTAATGAATTTTTATTCATATTTATAAAACGTTAAAATAAACGATGGCCTGTAAAACAACATTTGCATAAATTCCTGCTAAAACATCATCAAGCATTACACTCCAATCACTTTTAAGATTATCTAATCTCCTTATATACAAAGGCTTTACAATATCGAAAAACCGAAATAGAATTAATGCATATAAATAATACTGCCATTCAAACGGAATTGCAAAAACAGCAATCCATACACCAATTACCTCATCAATTACTATCTGAGGAGCATCGTGTATCCATATTTGGTGAACTTTTTTTATGGCGTAAACACCAATAAATAGAAAAGCAACAATAGCAACAAGATTAAGAACAAGTATAAGTGGTTGTTGAAAATCAAATCTATTAAAACCAAAATTTAAAAAATAGTACAGTATAATTCCGAGTAAAGATCCAACTGTACCCGGCGCAATAGGCGCATATCCTGTTCCTAATCCCGACGCTATAAGTTTATGTAATTTCATTTAATTTTCTTCGTAATAATCTAATCCTAAATGTGTTATTAAGTTTTCCCCTTTTAAATAACGGAGTGTATTTTCAAATTTAATTTTTTGCAAGAAAATATCGTGCATCGGCTCTAAGCCTTCTTTCGTTTGAGGCGATTTAAAATAAAACGACAACCATTCTTGTATACCTTTCATATTTGCCCTTTGAGCAAGATCCATAAATAAAGCAAGATCAAGAACAACAGGAGCCGCAAGAATAGAATCTTTACACAAAAAATTAACCTTTATCTGCATTTTATAACCTAACCAACCAAATATGTCGATATTGTCCCAGCTTTCCTTATCATCTCCTTTAGGCGGATAATAATTGATTCGCACTTTATGATACATTTCTTTGTACAGATCAGGATATTTGTCAGGTTCTAATATGCTATCTAACACACTTAATTTTGAAACTTCTTTTGTTTTAAATGCTCCTGCATCATCCAGCACTTCTCCATCCCTGTTTCCAAGGATATTTGTCGAAAACCAACCGTCAATTCCTAATAAACGTGTTTTAAGACCAGGGCCTAAAATTGTTTTCATTAAAGTCTGACCTGTTTTGAAGTCTTTACCTGCTATGGGTACATTCAATTTATTTGCCAATTCAATTAATGCCGGAGTATCTACCGTAAGATTGGGTGCTCCATTTGTAAAAGGCACACCACTTTTGATAGCGGCATAGGCATAGATCATACTGGGTGCAATTGAAGGATGATTCTCCTCTAAGGCTTTTTCAAAATTTTTAATTGACAGGTGAGTTTCATTTTCTTCAACATATATTTCGGTAGAAGCACACCAGACCATTACTAATCTACTACAATTGTTTTCACTCTTAAATCTTTTGATATCTGCCATTAAAGCTTTGGCAGAATCCATTTTAGTTTTTTCTTTTTTTACATTTTCGCCATTGATATTTTTGACGTATTCAGTATCAAAAACAGCACGCATTGGTTTTATGGCAGACATTTCGTCTTTGATTGTATAAAGCAAATTCTTATCCAATACTCCGGCATGCATTGCAGCATCATAAGTGTTATCTGTGTAGATATCCCATCCTCCAAAAACTATATCGTCTAAGGATGCTAAAGGAACAAAATCTTTAACCATAGGATTTCTATTCTCTGTCCTTTTGCCAAGTCTGATTTTACCCATTTGTGAGATAGACCCTATGGGTTTTCCAAGTCCTTTTCTTGCAGCAAAAACTCCAGCCATTAATGTTGTTGACACTGCTCCTATTCCGGGAATCAGAACACCTAATTTCCCTTCAGCTTCTGTAATAGTTTGTTTTGTTCTCATTTATATTTTTTTTATATATTTCTATTCCATTGTTTTATAACAATGATTTAATCTTTGAATAGCCGTAAAATTTGTAAGAATTGCCATTATAAAAATGGGTATCGTGAAAATGGAAATGTTTTCAATAAAAGGAAAAGGCAACCAATCTACTATGATTTTAAATTCACCAACATATGAAGATATTATTCCATATAAGATAGCTGTAATTGCAATTGTCAATACTCTTTCCGGCCGTTGCATAATCCCTACTTTACAATCAGTGCCTAATCCTTCTGCTCTTGCTCTAACATAGCTAACCATAATAGAGCCAATCATAGCGATAAATGCAAATACTGAACTTAGTAAATAATCGTGGGATACCAAATAATAAGCAATGCCAAAAAACATAATCATTTCACTATACCGATCAATAACAGAATCGAATAATGCTCCAAATTTTGACATCTTTTTGGTTTGTCTGGCTAGTTGACCATCGAGCATATCAAAAACACCAGCAAATAAAGTCACAGCTCCAAACCATGCAATATATCGGTAGTCTCCTCTATCTCCAACCTCAGCCCCAACAATCAAAATTACGGTAGCTAGACTCGTAATAAACAATCCAATAGCAGTAATTCCATTGGGGGTAACTCCCGTCTTTTTTAACAAGAAGATTATCGGATTCAAGGCTTTATAGGCATTTGATTTTACTTTTTCCCAAAGATTTGTATCATGCATAAATCATAATTTATTAGCCAATTTTTTCATTCATTCCTACTATTTATTATACAGAGATCAGCCATTTGTCATAAATACGAAGGCAATATTCTAACTATAATTTTTTGTAAACGCTCGCAAAGTTAGTGAATATTCACTACTTAAAACAAGAATTTTCTATTTTTTAAGTTTTTTTTTAAAATTTTTAATTTCGGATAAATAAAGCAGGCATTTAAAATAACACGAAAGATAAGTAGGCCTAAGGCTTTAGATGATAGCTGAAATTTAACAAATGACTCTGCATAAACTGTAAATCTTTCTTTAAATTAACGCTTTAAATAAAGAAAGGTAGTAATTGTATACTTACTTGTGGTAAAAAAATAGCAATCCTCCGAAATTTTGCTTTTCGATGTAGCTAATAAACAGATTCAAATTTGGGAATTGCGATATCAGAACTGGTGCAGCTGCATAAATAAAACTAAACTCAGCAGCAAATTCAGGTCGCATATCCATACTATCATTGAGAGTTTGTTGGAACTTGTTAAGTAAAGTTGCCTCCCCCATTATTAACGCATCATCTATCGAAATCATTTTGAGTAATTTCAACAATAAAACCTCATCGCGAAGCTCAATAGCCACTGCAATGCTTTTAAAGAAATGCGCATAAAATTCTTTAATCTTTTGATGATTATTGATTAATGAAAGTGGAATTGGAGAAAAATCGAGCGTTTCAAAAACAGATGGAAGTGATTTATGAGTCGAAACAGCCAACTCACAAAAAGCCTGAAAAGAAGAGACTGCCCAAAGGGCATACCTATCCTTTTTTAATTTGACCAATGAAACACGCTTAATTATTCGTAAAGCATTTTCAAAAATCAGTTGTGGGTTTTCCTGCAGCTGAGGAACTCGCAATTGCATTAAATAAAGATTGGCCCAATCGAGGTAAAGTTTCCAGGCTTCTACCTGATCGATTAAATTAACTGCTGCTTCAAAATGCCTGTCCATTTCGCTGTTTTCTGCAAAAAGCGCGTAGGCTCTGGCTTTCTGCTGATGCAAAGAGGCAACCATTCTACCTTCGCTCGAATCAAATTCAGGGATTGGCTCTTTCAACAGAAGGTGCATATTATTAGAGTCTTGTTTTGCTAAAAGGTCTGCATATCTTTCGCTAAAATCTTTCAAGTATATTTCGAAATTGGCCATTGCTATTTCAAGTTTAATAAATATTGTCTTTACGAAGTTGTCTATTTGTTTATCATCTAGGTCTCCGATTACTTTAAACGCAAGGTGCGCAAAGGATTACGCAAAGTTCGCTAAGTTCTTACTATTATAATTTAGAACGTTGCGTTCTTAGCGTATTATCTTGGCGTTCTTTGCGGTTTAATTATGTCAATTTAGCATCAAATAAACTGACAAAAGATTCCGGTATTTGCTTTACTTTTTGAACCGCATAATCAAAACAAAGCATTCCTGTACTTCCGCTAATTACAGGTTTCTGATCCTTCGCATTTTTAACCTGATAATGCACTACAAACTTTTTGCTGCCTTCGATTTCTATATTAATTTCTATCGATAATTCATCGTGCAAGGCAACTTGATAAAGATATTTTATCTGAGCATCGACCATAATTACGCCTTTGTTCTCTCCAATATTTATCTCACTTAAGCCATAATGTTTTAAAAATCGAATGCGAGCATCGTGAAAGATAATCAACGCTTTGTCGTTTCCTAGATGACCTCCGTAATTGATATCGCCTATTCCAACTGTATATTTTGCAATAAAACCCATATTTTCATCTTTCTTATTATATTAACTTAATACAATATTTTGGTGAGTTTTTTTTGTGATTTTGTGCTTTGGTGGCAAAATTTTTAAGCCACTAAAACACCAATTCACCAAATGACACCAAATAAATCCAAGCAAATTCCAATTTATTATTCCTTAATTTCCATCCACTTTTTAATCAAATCAATGGCCTTCTTCTGTTCATCTTCGCTAAAATCTTTCAAACGTGTAGCGTGATAACCTCCTTTCAAAACCATTTTAAGTGCATTGGTACGTGAATCAGGATTTGGTGATGTAGAAGTCCACGGATCCTGCTCACCATAAATATAAAGAAAATTATTCCCATTGTTCGCTAACCAATGATGCACTTTTTCCATTTGATTATTGAGGTAGGGCAAACGTAAAGAATCTGGCAAAAATACACTATTGCTTGGATTGCTCACATATTGCAATTGCGATTTCAACGAATCGATATCAAAATCGTAATAACCTATTTCCTGATATGCCTGCACTAAAAACGGAAGGTAATACGACTGACTTTCGACCGAATACATATCCAAAATACCAGTATCCACAAGTTTTTGGAATAAGGCTTCCGGGC
>JAQIBR010000261.1 GCA_027858955.1 Bacteroidales bacterium | reverse complement strand
AATGCCGCATAGCAAATTTTGAATTTATCCCGAACCTTCGGGAGTTAATGCCGATAGATCAGCAAAACCGCAAATTGAACGAAGTGAAAATATGCGGCATTTAGTTGACTAATCGGTATTAATCCTTCTTTTTTCTAGTGCTTAAATAAATAACAAAGCCACCAGTAAAAAACATCAATAAACTATAAATGGCTGGAGCAATAGCAAAAGCAGTGCTTCCTAACAAAACCACCGCAATAGTTATTGCTAAAGTTCCATTCTGAATTCCCGACTCAATTGAAATAGAGATGGCCTGCTTTTTTGTAATTTTGAACAACTTAGAAGAATAATAACCAACGGCCATGGTGGTAACGTTTAATGCCAAAGTAGCTAAACCAGCCTGTTGAAAATAAGAAACAAAGTTTGCTCTCTCTTTGATAAATATACCTGCTATAACCAAAGCTATAACAATGCCTGATGCTTTCCGTACGGGATTAGCCATTCTTAAAGCAAAGCCTTCTTTATATCTTCGGATTGTCATTCCTATGCTAATTGGAATAATAATTATAACAAAAATTCGTATAACTGTTTCAACCCAATCTAACCTAATTATCTGTCCTTCTTCAGCAAAATATATGAGGGCAAAATTTACAATTATAGGGATGCTTAATATGGTAATAAAACTGCTTATTGCTGTAAGTGTAACCGATAAGGCAGTGTCTGCCTTCGCCAAATGGGCTATTAAATTAGAAGTAGGGCCTCCTGGACTTGCGGCTAAAATCATAATACCAATAGAAATTTCTGGTCTTAAGGGAAATAGAATGGCAATGGTAAATCCAATTAGGGGCAAAAGAATTAACTGATTAACCAAGCCCAGCATTATTGCTTTTGGGTATAAGACTATCCTTTTAAAATCGTCGATAACCAATGATAATCCCATTCCGAGCATAATGATAATAAGCGATCCCGCCAGAATAATTGTAGAAACTTTATCCATGATTTATAGTTTTTTGGTCTGGCAAGATATAAAATAATTTCTAAATGGTTTTTTTTGTTTTCTAAGGCATCATGTTATTATAGATTACATAACGTTTTTTTCACTTTCTGCCACCTAAATTTTGTAACTTCACGGCTAAAAATAACATACGGCGGAGATGAAAACAAAAAAGAAACAAGTGCTGATTGCATTAGATTATGATCCAACAGCACAGAAAGTCGCGGATGCGGGCTTTGCATTAGCTCAAGCGATGGAGGCGCAAGTAATATTGCTGCACGTATTATCAAACCATGTGTATTATTACTCTCCTGAATATTCTCCAATCATGGGTCTTAACGATGCTTTAATTGCTTATCCTTTACGCTATGAGAAACCAGGCGATTTAAAAAATGCCGCTCAAGGATTTCTTGATAAATCGAAGAGTCACCTTGGTGATGAATCTATTAAAACACTAATAAAAGAAGGCAATCTTTCCGAAACTATTTTAAATACGGCAAAAGATTTGGATGCGGATATTATTGTTATGGGCTCGCACAGTAGGAAATGGTTAGAGAAAATCGTTATGGGAAGTGTAACCGAAAGTGTATTAAATCAAACTTTCTTGCCGCTTTTCATTGTGCCGACCAGAAATAGAAGTTAAAAATACGTGCTTCGGCAAAGTTCCGCTTTCCTCCTTTATTATATTCTAACTTTCTATTCAAAACTCTGCATTGCCTGTAAGCGCGCATAAACGCCTTGCTTTTCGAGTAATTGTTGGTGGGTTCCGCGCTCTGTAATTTCACCTTTATCAATTACTACAATTTCATCAGCATTTTTAATAGTAGATAAACGATGGGCGATAACCAAGGACGTTCGATTTTTCATAAGGTTTTCCAATGCATCTTGAACCAGACGTTCAGATTCAGTATCCAAGGCTGAAGTAGCTTCATCCAGAATAAGGATAGGCGGATTTTTAAAAACGGCACGGGCAATGCTTAATCGCTGCTGCTGACCACCCGAAAGCTTTTGGCCTCGATCTCCAATATTACTTTGGTAGCCATTTTCCATTTGCATAATAAAATCGTGAGCATTGGCAATTTTAGCAGCGGCGATTACAGCCTCTTCATTAACTTTGTCTTCAACACCAAGGGCAATATTATTAAAAACAGTATCGTTAAATAAAATTGATTCTTGAGATACGATACCTAATAACGAGCGCAAATCGTCAATAATTAAATCTACTATATCAATTCCATCAATGGTAACTTTTCCTTTTTGTGGATCATAAAAACGCGGTAATAGATCAACCAAAGTCGATTTTCCACCACCAGATGCTCCAACAAGCGCTATGGTTTGTCCTTTGCTAATTTTTAGATTGATGTTTTTAAGCACGTGTGCATCTTCGACATAATCAAAGCTGAGATTTTGATATTCAATTTCATTTTGAAAATCTTTTTTTGCCAGAGCATTTTCTTTTTGAATAATTTTTTCTTCAGCATTTAAAACTTCCTCAATTCGTTCAACAGATGCCGCTCCTTTTTGTACATTGTAAAAAGCAGTTGTTATCGCTTTCGCCGGAGGCAAAATCTGAGAAAATATTCCAATATAAACCAAAAATGTTGCTGCGTCAATGGTGGCGTTTTCTCCTAAAATTAAGCGACCTCCATAATATAATATCGACACTACAACTGACACGCCCATAAACTCGCTTAAAGGTGAAGATAAATCGCGTTTACGATAAAGGCCTATCATCAATCGGGTATAAATACTGTTGTTTTTCTGAAACTTTTGGTTGGCCGAATCAATAGCAGTAAAGCCTTTAATAATGCGTAATCCTCCAATGGTCTCTTCAATAATGGATAAAATATTTCCCAAACTTTTTTGCCCTTTTTCCGAACTTTTTTTCAAGCTTCGGCCTATAAGGCCAATTAAAATGGCACTAATAGGGAGCATAATTAACACAAAAACTGTAAGAGCCGGACTAAGAAGAAAGAGGGCAAGTACAAACAAAATAATGGTAAGCGGCTCGCGAAAAACAGCCTCAAGTGAACTTAATATGGACCATTCTACTTCGAGCACATCGGAACTCATGCGCGAAATAATATCGCCTTTGCGCTGTTCCGAAAAATAAGCAAGGGGAAGAATAAGAACTTTATTGTACAAATCATTGCGCAAATCGCGAACAACTCCATTACGAATGGGAGCAATAAAAAACATACCCATATATCGAAAGAAATTCTTTAAAAGATAAAGCCCCAAAATCATCAATGAAATATACATAAGTGTATCCGCAGCACCATATTTTTCAATTAGATAACCGGAATAATAATAGAAATTTTCTTTAACAGTATCAAAATCCAAAAGATCTATGTCAGGAGCCGATTGAGGAAAAGAATCAGCTGTAAACAACATATTGATAATTGGTAAAAAGAAAGCAAATGAAACCAAAGAGAACAGAACCGACATTAAATTGCTGATTATATTCAGTAAAGCATACTTCCAGTATGGAATAACGTATTTTAATATTTTTTTAAGGCTTTTCATTGGCCGAACAAAGATAGCAATTCTTCTAGTTTGGAAGCTTTTCCACTTCGGCTAGACCATGAATAATAAATAAACGATTGTTTTGCATATTTCTACACCGAAAACGTGTACGCATTTTTTTTACAACTTCAAAAGATGCCTTACGAAATACAAATCTATCACCTAAAACTAAATCATTCAATTGTGGATTTTTAGCGTGTGTATCAAATACTTTCAAGGCAGACATTAGATTCGGATCGGATACGCTGGATGCTTTTGGTTTTTGAAAATATTTTTTAACCACAGGAAGTAGTGTTTCAGGGAAAATATTTTCATTCAAAAAAGGCAGCATTAAATTCGAAAAAGTAGTTTGCCATTCTTTTCCATGAGGTTGAATCCTCCGAAAACGACTTTTGTTATTCCACACTTCAACATGTGCCATCTCGTGTACAAGTGTAATTAAAAATGCATAAGGATTCAAATTATGATTTACACTAATACGAGGAAAATCACCATTGCTTGCCACTCGAAAATCGCCTAATTTAGTACTTCGAGTACGGCTAATCTTTAGCTTAACATTATTTTTATGCAACCACTCTACGAGTGGGTTAACTGTTTCAATGGGTATATAATTTATAAGAATGTGTTTGTCTTTGTTCATTATTAGCAGTAAATCATTAGATCTGATGGAAGTACAATAATCGAAAACTTAGGGCAATCGCAATTTTTGCGTGCTTTTCTCATGCTTCTAGCGCTTGCATTACATCCAATAAATAAAAATATCGAGCCGACTAAAATTAATCCCCAAAATATGCGTTTCTTCATCTATAAAATCATTTGATTTCTACAGTCAAATCACGGGAAAAATTGGCATATAAAAAAGTATTCTTTCGCTTAACAAAAAATTTCTTCACCTAAAGCTTTCAATGTAGAATACAATAATGCTTATTTTAGCAAAAATATTTGTGAATGAATCTGATTAAACATATTGGTTCCTATTTGTTGTTGATGCGAGAAGTGATGTCTCGCCCGGATAGATGGCGAATCTTTTTTAAACGCTTAAGTACGGAGTTGTATGCTATTGGCATCGATTCTTTTGGCATTGTTGCCATCGTTTCTTTATTCTCTGGCGCAGTAGTTGCAATTCAGGTTGCTTATAATATCGACAATCCATTATTACCAAAAACTCTTATTGGCTTTTCAACAAGACAAATGATTATTTTGGAATTTGCACCAACAATTGTCAGCTTGATTCTTGCCGGAAAAGTGGGCTCCAGTATAGCGTCCGAAATTGGTACCATGCGAATTACCGGGCAAATTGATGCATTAGAAATTATGGGCATAAATCCTGCTAATTTCCTGATTTTTCCAAAGCTGGTTGCGGCTTTCTTTATAGTTCCTGCACTTATTGTTTTTGGAATGTATATTGGTATTATTGGCGGTTATTTAGTCGCATCATTTACCTATCTGCTTACTCCCGATGAGTTTATAAGCGGTGTTCAACTCGATTTTGATAGTTTTACCGTATTCTATGCTTTAATTAAAACTGCCGTATTCGCTATTATTATTGTAACTATGGCTGGTTTCCAAGGTTATATTGTTAAAGGCGGCTCCATTCAGGTAGGTAAAGCAAGCACAAAAACGGTGGTTTATTCCAGTGTTTTAATTATATTATTCAACTTACTCTTAACACAACTTTTACTAACATGATTGAGGCTTTTAACATATCGAAATTCTTTGGCGAGACTCAAATATTAAAAGATATTTCCATTAAGTTTGAGAAGGGAAAAAACAATCTGATAATCGGTCAGAGTGGTGCCGGAAAAACAGTATTATTGAAATGCCTAGTTGGTTTGCTTGAGGCTGATGAAGGGCATATTAATTTTGATGGCAGAAACTTTTCTTCTATGAGTTTTAAAAGCCGTCGAGAAATCAGAAAAGAATTGGGCATGCTTTTTCAGGGTGGTGCGCTTTTCGATTACTATAATGTGGAAGAAAATGTAATGTTTCCACTCAATATGTTTACTCACAAATCTATCGAAGAAAAAAAGCAGCGAGTAAATGAAGTCTTAAAACGTGTTAATCTGGTAAATGCTAATAAAATGTATCCCGGCGAATTAAGCGGGGGAATGACTAAGCGTGTTGCAATTGCACGAGCCATTTCTAATAATCCTAAGTATTTATTTTGCGATGA
>JAQIBR010000230.1 GCA_027858955.1 Bacteroidales bacterium | reverse complement strand
CCTCTTTTAAATTCCAATTTTTTCTATTCAATCTCTATAAAGAAATCCTGCAACGGAGGTCTCGTTCAACACTGTTCATAATCCTGAAAAAGGATTATGATCTAAATGTTATGGGCTGGTGTTTCTATATTATCAATAAAAATATTTACAAAAAATATACAAATACCAATAGGCATATAAAACAAAGTAAGGATTGCTAACCATATCGGTTTGATTTTATATTTTCTATAGTCCATGACTATTACTAATGTCACAATCAAATAATATAGAACACCGACAACTTTTATTATTAAACTAACATTTGTGAATACGTCCATACTATAACCACTATTAATCCAATATGAAATTGACGATGAATAATATATTGGAATCATAACCAAAGCAAAATAGTATACGACAAGAAGCATAGAATATTTTATAATCAGCTTTTTAATTTCATTTTTATTCATCGTATGAGTTTTTAGTTTTTATTTGATTCCTTTCAAGGTAATTGTAAAAAATTATCATCATTCCACCAGAATATGGAGAGAATATGGATAAAAATAATAGTATTGAATTGACTTTATTTTTAGGGTCCTGAGTTTTATAATAAAAATATGCAACAATTAAATTTAGGAATAGAAGTAAAATTTGATCCAATTGAATAGGCAATTCATAAACATCGAACTTATCCTTTATCAAATCAAGAACTGATATAAGAATTGAGTATATAAGAAGAATAAGACTAATTTTTTTAATAGTATTTATCATTTTAAGTGTTTTATTTCACTTGCCCATAACGAAATGCATATGAAGCGGTTGCACTTGCTTGCAATACTTTATCATTTTCATATTTAGTTAATTTCTTAATCATAATTTCAAATATAGCACATTTCTGCAACTGCTTTATTATGCGGGGTTAGCGGCTGGTGTTTTACAAATCATTTTTCTTGCAATTTATTTGTTTTTCTCATTTTTTATGTAGTATCTTTGTATTATACAAGTTGATTAATACAAAAAGATTAGATCATGAATATAAGTAATCAATTATCTGAATTGTTATCAGCATGGGAAGAAACATATAAAAAAGGTCAACTTACTTTATGGATTTTTCTGTCTTTGAAAGATGGTAAAAAATATGTTGATGAAATTAAATCCTTTGTCGAAGAGCAATCTAATCATACCATGACTTGCGAAAGTCAAAGTCTTTATAGAAATCTACGAAAATACCAACATGTTGGTGTTGTAGATTTTGAATCTGGTGAAGGCAATAAGGGGCCTGAACGTAAATACTACTATTTAACAGAATTGGGTCAAATGCTACTCAATAGTTTTGTAGAACGAAATATCAATTTATTTTTCAATGAACGAATTAGAAACTTAATTAATAAGGAGGAATAAAAATGAAAGCATTAACTAAAAATCTTATGTTGTTTGCGGTTTTCTTTTTCATGGGTGCTATAATTTTTCGCTATAGTTTGAGTGACTTCATAGAAAACCGTTCATTTAATCTAATATGGGTTATAGCTGTAATCTACTTTTTCTTCAATTTTTTTATAGGTTGGTTCTTTGGTAAAAGGGATTATGAATCAATACCACTTAATGATATCGGATTCCGGTTTCATTTTATAACATATTTCCTTTTCAATATGGTATCAGTGTTATGGTTTTCATTTGGCTTTAATTCACATTTCGAAAGCATTAGAATTGTTTATATCACAGCTCTCTTTTGGGGGATTGGATTATTGATTCATTTCATATTCTATTTGATTGAGCGAAAGAATTCCATTAATGGTCTGAATAAAGAAGATATATTCGAATAATAAAATAGCATTGAAGAATTAAATCAAATCCAATTTATAATTTTGGTTTTCTTATCGTTATCTGTCATCGGGATTCTAACACACTTGCCGCTAACGTTATTGTAAGCGTAGTGCGAAATTAATGGCACTAATGTTTAATTCCATGCTACTGCTTAAAGATAAAACTTTCTGCCTAAACAAACACGTTTGCTCGCATTACGTTTACAAATTGTTGTACGCTGGCCTTATCAAATCCTTATTTTAATATTCAACTTTCTTTCCCTTTATTTCTTGACCACCTTCCGATAAGATTAAGCTCTCAACAATACCTTTATGCATATGAAATGAAATTTCAGCTTCAACAATAGTCAGGAAAAAGGTTGAAGCATCTTTGGGGAACATTTCAAATTTTTCTTGTCCTGTAGCCTGTCCGAATAATTGTAGGCTCTCTTTGGTTATTGTCAGTTTAAGATCAGGTTGAATTTCATATACACCTACATATTTCTCAAGTGTTGCTTCCGGTATTTCAACAACTTCATTTTTAGATTTTACTTCAGCTAATTCTGAACTAGAATCCAGTAGGTGGAATCCAATGTCATCAGCACCCCTGTTGGAATTTGTAAGGATAACTACGCCCATACCAGTCTCTTTTACAAAGCCAACAAATGTCCTGTATCCACCTGTTCCGCCATTATGCCAATAAACGTCTCCTTCTTTTCCTTTTTTAATGTGCCAGCCCATTGCAACACTCATTTCACCAGCTTTATTATGCCGTAATTTATGGGTAAGCGCCAGTACTGGCAATAAAGGGCTTTTCAAATAGCCAAGATTAGCAGAGATGAATTTTGCCATATCCGATGTTGAACTTCTGATAGCTCCTGCCCCTGCTAAAGTCGGTATATCCCAATTTTCAACCACTTTGCCGCCACTGTGTCCAAGTGCCAAATTAGCTTTCATTCTTTCATTAAATTCAATTTTAGTATCATTCAACTCTAGTGGTTGAGCAATGGTCTGAATCATTAATTGCTCATAGGTAGCATTTTTATTCATTGCTAAAATATGTCCTAAAAGACCTTGTCCAAGATTTGAGTATTCATATGCATCACCTACACTCCTTACCGGTTTATAGTTTGATATGAATTCATACATCTGGTTAACTGTATAATCGGCGTATGGATTGTTTTGGTTTGCCGGAGTAAAATTATCAGGCATACGTGGTAGTCCAGAGGTATGGTCGGTAAGGTTTCCAAAGGTAATTTCATTATTCCCCATCACCGGAACTTTTACATAATCCGGCAGATAATCATTTATATTATCATGCAAAGTAAGGTCTCCATCTAAAACTTGTTGGGCCAGTAGAACAGCGGTAAACACCTTAGAAATAGAGCCAATTTCATAGATAGTGTTCTCATCAACATTGCTACCGTTCTTTTCTGTTTTTCCAAAATTAAAATACTGTATTCCGCTTTTTTTAATTATTGCAATAGCCATACTTGGCGTAACTTCTTCTGATATTCGTCTATTAATAGACTTAATAACTTTATTCGAAAGATTATCGTTCTTTATTTCTTCAGTACTAGTTTGGCATTGACAAAACACAATGCTTAAACCAGCAATAAAAGTTAGCAGTGATAAAAATTTCATTCTATACGTTTTTTCTGTTTTCATATCTGTTATGTTTTATTAATAACATCTACAATAACATATGCATCTGCCATATTAGAAGTTACTTATAATTAATACTGTTGTTTATTTATGCTACTTGACTTAATTTACTCTTCTTTATATTCTAAAATGTCAGAAGGGTGACAATCTACCGCATTGCAAATACTTTTAAGAGTTGAAAGCTTGATTGCTTTTACTTTATTGGTTTTTAATATTGATAAATTTGTAGGAGTAATATTTATTATTTTTGATAGATGTAACAATGATATTTTTCTTTTTGCCATCATTACATCCAGATTCACTATTATGGCCATGGTTATATAGTAAATTTATTTTCATTTCTCATTCTTTCACCTTCTTTAAAAGCACTTCCTAAAATTGTCAATACAAATATGGATATGAGAAGGTAAAATGAGCTATTTAAGTATATTCCTGATGTATGGTCACTTATTCGAATTACTTCACTTCCTGAAAATTGCATTGTATACTTAAACTTTATAAGTGATACTGCTATAGAAACCAGTAACAATGACACAAGAAACATCTTTAATCTTCTGAATGTTTTGCTACAATTAATAAAAAAGGATGAATATGATTTTATATTTCTTATAAAAGAGATTAGCTCCTTAATTATTAAAATATAAATACTGAGTATACACATAATCTGTATCCAGATTCTAAACTTAGTAGCAAAAGTAAGTTTACTTAAATAAATAGCCTTATCGCCCGATGCTACATACTCAGCATAAGTTTGTGGTGGGACTGTTTGAGCTAGCTTGTTGGTAAAATTTATACCAATACCTTTTTCATGAATAGTTACATTGTTGTATGCAGGTGAATAACTTGAATGTATCAGACTAATAGTAACCAAGGTTCCAACAATAATAGTTGTTACCATGGCAATTTTAAGTATAATTGCTGCAACAGTTAAAATAGATTGCGTTTTCATAATTATTAAGTTTTTAATTCATTACAAACATACAACAAATTATTGTAACACAAATATATTTTATCGATAAACAATAAATTATATTTGTATTACAATAAACTTATACATTAAATAATAGATAGAGCAAAAGAAAAAACAATCCGGACATTCATCTATTCGCTGATAAAACAAATTTTAATATAAGTATCTAAATACTCAGATTTTGCCAAGGAGAATAGTTTGTTTGGATATATAGAGGTAGGTCTTTAAACTTAAGCTTCACATGTTAAGGGTACTTTGTATTTCAACCCTTTCTTTGCTAAATTATCAGGATAGCTAGTTTCGCTCCTCGGCTTGCGTACAACGTTGAGTATAAGAATATTAGCCGGCTGCGGAGCACTTTTCTGTCAAGTTACACAAAAGTTGAATCGGGCTACAATCCTTGAATTTACTACTATTTCGGCTATTATTTTTATACATTGTACATTACTTTCTTTTTATTTCTTAATAGTGCTTAATAGTTCTTTTACAGCTCTTTATATCTTTTGCGATTTCGTTTTATTACCTATAATTACTATATTTGACATGTATTTGTATGTTAGAAAGTATATGAAGTAAAACATACAAAATACCCAGTAAATAAGGGTAGTACAATATAGTAAAAAAACGAAAAACAATTTGTATGGGAGCAAAAGTTAATACAGCAATAGTTTTATATAAGGGTCAGACCAAAAAAAACGGTAAACACCCTGCTAAACTCAGGGTTACATACAACCGAAAACAAATGTATTACAGCATTGATAATAAAGAGCGTGTTTATGAATTTACTCCAGATGAATTTGAAAAGGTACTGACACCAAAACCAAGAGGTGTAAATAAGGATATTCAATTAGAGTTTTCTCTCATTGAAAATAAAGCTCAATCTGTTATTGCTTCAATGGATAATTTTTCATTCAGAGAGTTTAAAACTCGATTCGGTATTTCCGGAGGTGACTTATCCAATATCATCTATTATTTTGAAAGACGTATTAAAGAGTTTGCTGAAAATGACCAGCATTGTAGCTGGGCGCAATTCACTACTGCAATGCGTACCCTGAAAAAGTATTTTAAAAGTAGCCACATTGATTTCAGGGAATTAACTGTACATGAATTAGGAAAATATGAGAAGTGGATGGTATCTCAAGGTCTTTCATTGTCTTCTGTTAAAACCTATATGGCATCCACCAGAACTATTTTTAAAATTGCACATCGAGCAAGTGCTATCCCGAAAGATATATACCCATTTGGCAAAGATGGATATATTCTACCCGAAGGAAGAAACGTAAAGAAGGCTTTAAAAATTAATGAGATTGAAAAGATATATAACTATTCTTGTGATTCTTTTTCAAGCCGTGACCAGGCAAGGGATTTATGGCTGTTTAGTTATTTAATGAATGGTGCAAATATGAACGATATTGTAAGGCTAAAATATAAGAATATTGACAGCGATTTTATAACCTTTATTCGACGCAAAACTCAAAAAACATGTAAGTCTGCCAAGCCAATTAGTGTGCCGTTAACAGAGGACTTACAACGAATTATTGACAAATGGGGAAATAAAGACCATTCTCCTAATAATTATGTATTCAGCTTTATATCAGAGGTAATGACGGAAAAACAAATTCGCCGGAGTTTGGACAAGCTTATTAAAAGAACCAACGATAACATAAAAAAAATAGCGAAAGAAGTTGGCATAGAAAAAACGGTAACTACTTATACAGCTAGGCACAGTTTCTCAACTGTATTAAAGCGTTCCGGCGTATCTACTGAATTTATTTCCGAAAGCTTAGGACATGGTGATGTGCGCATCACTGAACTTTATCTTGATAGTTTTGAAGATGATATGAAAAAAGAGTTTGCGAAGCATTTAACAGCATTTTCAAAGGGGTAATAATAATCAATCCCCTTTTTTATGCTTGTGTGGCTTTAGTGATGGCGTATTACCCGGAGTTTCCTTATTATCTCGTTGTCGTCTGTCAGGTTTCCCTGTTGATTTTGCAGTTCGTTTTGGACCAGGTTTAATTCCCATGATTTTAGGCTTTTGTTAAAATTATATTTTACATACAAGTTCATAATAATAAGTCAAATATCAAAATTCTTATAAACTTTCGGGAGGGGTTGTAAAATTTAATCTTTAAATTCAATCGAGCCAATACGCTTTAACCACCCTTCCAAAAACAAATGATTTTTGCCTTTCTTGGCAATCTTGTGATAATAGCGGATTCGAGCTTTTTTGATTTCCCAAAACAATTCCTTTGGCTGACATTTTTCAATTGCCGCAAGTGTCATCTTACCAATAATACCATCCATTTTTAAGTCGGCATCAAAGAATTGGTTCAAAACACGCTGAACGCCTCTGGCTCCCCAATGACCGCTATTGACACACCAATCAAAGATTATTTCCTGTAAAGAACCGTTTGAAATACCGCCAATTCTGAACTTCTCATAAAATGTATGGCAATAAAATTCTTTTACCATACAATTCAATTCTGGAATGTCAATGTGTTTGTTCCAAGGAATTTTACCATAGGTTTCTTTGTAAGCATCAATAAATTGCCAACCTTCCCAATCGGGATGCAAATTCCGGGCAACACCCATGTATGTTTCACCACCACGGTCACCATCCACATTGGCATAATAGCCTTCGTGTTTGATTACACCATCAAATAACTCATCGAATGTTTTCATTTTTTACGTCTGTTTTTAAGTTTTACATCGTTTACTCCTGATATTGCACCACCGAAAAGAAAATCAATAATGGTGCTTAGTTTGGTAGATATTCCACCGTTGATACTGCTCACAAAAGCTATTTGCCAATCGTCAAGCTGAATGGTATCAAAAATGAAGTAGTTCAGCATTACGAAAGTCAAGCCACACCATGCAAGCAAGAAGAAGATTGCGAAGGCTTTTTGAAGCCAACTATCGTTTTGATACATCTCCCTGGCCGAACTTCTATCGGCTACCGCCATTTTAAAGAGTTCCATTTTCCCTTGGAGCTTTTCTTCTTGTGTGGTAAAAATCTCATCAATAAGCTTTGTTCCCTCCTTTAAGGTTTCTGCTGTACCTGCTCCTGCAAGCTTTTTAAATAGTTTCATTTTTCTACAAATTTTAATATGGTATCGAGCTTTTCGTTAAGCTGCTTTATAGTTTGGTGGAATAGTTCCTTGCTTACATATATCTCCTTTGAACTATCCCGTAAATCGGATATGCGCTTATGCAATACAGCAAACTTGCTTTCGCAGGAATTCAACTCTTTTGTTAAATGCTGAATATCCTTTTCTAGCAAATCGGTTTTAGCTTCAACGGTTTCTTTTGTTGCGTTTTTTGAAATGGCATTGCGGACTATAAAAGAGATAACTCCAACGAAAAGTGAACTGAAAGCTCCGATAACCAACCAATAGAATTTTATTGTCATTTCCTCCATGCTAAAAGATTTTAATGGTTTCCTTACTGCCTTCCGGGAAGCGGTTTTTTTCCATTGTTGCACACTTATTTTCAATGTGCATGATTGCATCCACTATATGCTCCCACTTTGTTCCGCCTTTGGAAGTTCCATCACGATTAGCCTGATTGATGATTACAAACGAGGTGTTTGGAAACTTTTTCTTCAGCTCTTTAAATTCCTCGTGTGATATATCCGTTGTTTGGGTACTGTCAATAAAAACTACATCGTAATCCTTGAATAATTTTGGATTGTAATCCTCTATAATCCCGATGGGACTATTAATCCCAAGTCGTACAACTTTCTCTTGCATCGTACCTTTAGCTCCTTCTTCATTAGCAACGTAAAGCACTTTGTAACCGTATTGCTTTACCAATTCATCGGCAAACATTAAAGCAACCGTACTTTTACCATGAAAGCGTGAACCGTAAATCATTATATAAAATGGGATATACAGCTTACCTAATAGCCTTCCGAACTTTCCCCTTATTGAGATGGTCTTAAAATTCATCTTGGCCAGTTCGTTTGCCAACACAATTTGGTTGGAAGCTACGGTTGTGGTTCTTGTGGTGCCGGGAATAAATGCCCTGTTATGAGAGCCACTACTTTTGGGCATAGAAGTAGTGGCATTTACTTTCCCAATCCGGCAATACCCTGTAAACCTTTTAGCTGAACATTGGTAACAAGTAGTTTGTCGCTATCCAGATAATCATGCAAATGCTTTTGAACGTTTTTCACTTGTTCAAATTCCTTATCGGACTTATTCACCTTACCGTTTTTCAATGAATTGGTAATTGTAGTAAGTAACCTTTGGGCTTTGGCTTTTGTAATATTGCCATACAGGTTAATAAATCGTTTTACCAAGGCAATTGCCGGGGTTACTCCGTAATCATCAACAATCTTTTTTAGCTTAGAATACAAGGAATCAGGAATCTCAAATTTGCAAGTTCCATTCATCTCTTTGTAGGTCTTAATAAGGTCGTTGCTTATACTTTTAATTTCGGCAGCATATTTACTTGTCTTGCGGATTGTCTTTTCGGTGGCAGCCTTTTGAATGACCTTATACAGCAATGATACCTGACGTTCGTTCACTCTCTTGTTATGGAAGTTCAGATAACGTCTGATTACCTTTATTTCCAATGGCATCAAATCTACCTCAATGGGTTTACGTTGTGCTTTTCGGGGAGCTGCCGTTTTCTTTGTCGCAGTTTTTTTGGGTGCAGCCTTCTTTGTCACTTTTTTAGTGGATTTTTGCGACTTGGTAACAGTCTTTTTTGCAGGACTTTTCTTTGTGGCTGTGCCTTTTTTTGGAGCATCATTCAAATGTGGTTCTACAATCTTGAAATGATTATCAAGCATTTCCTTTATGTCCTTATCCTCATTATAGAAATCTGCAAATGAATCAAACTCCTTGTGTGCTTCCTGTGCTGCTTCCGGCAACTTTTTGAAGTCAATATTTTTGGTGGCTTCCTTGTAATTTTTAACTGTAAGTTTCATATCAAGATATTTTTAATTGTTTCTGTTTAATGCGAATTGCTTTAGCCCTTATTTTGGCAAGTTTCAACTTACGTTCTTTGCCAACTATCACACCTTTGTTCACGCTACCTTTCTCTGTCAGGTCGATGTACTCATCGGCTCGTTGGTTCGTAAATGGCTCGAATGGTTTAATGGATAAATGCTGCTTTACTGCATAAATCAGGTTATCAAAACATTTGTTGATGTAAATGCGTTCCTGGTTCTGTGGATAAACAGGAAATGAAAACATACCTCCGGACACGAGATAGTTGTTTACCCTGTCTTTTTCTTTCAGCTTGTCATACACATAACATTCAAAGCTTCGGGCAAACATTTCAGCAATGTCTTTCCAATAATCACCTTGAAGTTTGGAGTAATGAAATAAATAGCTGTCGGTTCTGCGTTTCTTTGTGTCGTCAAAATCATTATAGCTAACCGCCTTATCTTCCAACGCATAATAGCCAAAGCGAAGCATTACAATAAGCTCGGCAATACTCTGGTGCATTATAGTATCGGGTACAGCCTTTTTAATGGTTGTTTTCAAAATATCTTTGAACCAATCTTTCGTAGGCGATGACTTACCACCGACAAAGTATTTTTTGCGATAGCCTAAATTTTCAAAAATCGTATTCAGGTAACTTTCTGAACGCAGCGGTTTAGTGGATAACTCAAAGCTATTCAGGAAGTGGTCAAAGAAATGCCCCCACTCATGGGCTACCGAACCGTCACCATTTCTTTTAGTCAGATTGATAAGTTGACGTGTTGGGTAATAAGTAGCCATAGCTTTACCACCACGTCCAAATGCACCAAAAGCAATAGCCAGAGCTTCGTTTATGGAGAGGTTAATGTCAAGAACCTCACATAAATCAACAATGGATGCAATAAAGTGGCGAATGTGTTCTTTGGCTTCATCATCTTTAACGTAGTTACCTAATGTAAGCGATTTAAAATGAAGCTTTTTGATAACCGTGTTTTCATCGGCTTCCTCTATCAATAAACCGCCTGTACGCTTGATATATGAAAGGGGTACTGCTTCAATCTTGGGTTTGATGCTTATCTGTGACTTGCTTGTTTTCTTGGTTTCTGCCCAACTCCAATCAGGTTTGAACTCTTTGTATGGGAATCGTTCTTTATGTTCGTTGTGTTCCCTTTTTGCATCATTAATAAACCTTGTGCAGACCTGTGTAACATATTTTACATAGTCCTCTACTGTTCTTATACTGCTCAACATTCCACCGTTAAACGTAAGGTCGTTTTGCCTGTGGCGTTTCATGTCGGCAGTTGAAATAATTTGCTTTGCTGAATCAATGCAATCCTGTTGGCGTTTTATCCGCTTATCGGTGTATTCTTTCAGCTTTTGGGCGTGAGGAGCTGCCTGTTCTTTGGTGATACCTGAATACTGATGGGCTTTCATGTAAGTTTCCCTTACTGCATTGCTTGTACGGTAGCCTTTAATGGTAAAAATAATGTTGCGAAGTGCCTTACCGAAAATCAAACCAAAATCATGTTTGCCTACTATCTGCCCATTATTGGCAATGGTATCGAGTTCCTGTAAATCAACAATCGTTATGGCATTGCTAAGTATGCTTATAAAAGCCTCTGCCATTTTCACATATTGCTCCCTGGCTTCTTTGGTGTTGGTATGTGGTTTGGCAGGGAATGCCTGACGAATCTTTACTTTCAGGAAAGCACAACCTGAATCCGTACCATTTTCTTTTTCTGCCTGTGGGTCAATCTTTGGAAATACCTTATCCTTTTTAACCAGCTCAATAGCGGTAGCTTCGTCCTGTTCAATACTGCTTAAATCGCTACTGCGAATTAGCTTACTGTACATTGCCTGTTCTTTTCGTGAGCCATGTACACGTTTCCCGGCATCCTTAAACTCTCGGTTCTTTTGTTTATCCTGTAATGCTTTTTCTACTTCATCATCAATACCAAGAAGTTCAGGAAAGCGATCATTTCTTAATTGTATTGCATTCCTGGTCATAGTATGGTCTTGATTTTAGGATGAGTACCAAGTCCTGCCACCGCCCGAAGTTGTTTTTGCTTAATCAGGATGGCTTTAGCACGAAGCTTTATAAGCTTCAATTGCTTTCCTTTTTCAATATTTACTGTTTTACCTTTCGGAGCTGTTTCCTTTTGCTTTGCCAAACGTTTCGGGAACTCCTTTTTATCGTCCTCGAACATCTTCATAGCCTCTTGCGTAAGGCTATCGGTTGTGTTATTTCGTTTCGTTCCTTTGTCCAAAAATTCATCGTAATAATGACGTGGAATTTTCACAGACAGGCTAAAACGTTCACCAAGAAGTTGTAAAAGTTTAGGCATCTTGCTTTCAGTTACCGAAGCTCTCATGTTGCCCGATACCATTTCAAAACCGTCCCTATTGTTCACCAATTGTTTAACTATCTCTTTATCGGTATAAATTGGAATGTGTGTTTTTGTTTTTGGCATAATGATTTTAAAGGTGTCATCATAGTGCCGGGCAATTGTAATCCTGTTTTCTGTTGCAATGGTAGCTCCATTACGAAGGCTCATAATGTGTTTTTGAAGCTTGGCAATGGGAGCTACAACATAGTTGTCGGCTTTATTGTCATTATTATCCGGCGACCATGCCTCACTCATTAAAATACCTTTCTGAACGCTCCTTCCTTTGGTTGTGAAACTCACCAATTTTCCGGGGAAGTCCGCTGAACCCTGCAAAATATTTCCTGTTACGATATGGCGAATTTGTCGGTCCAGGGTAAAGTCTTTAATTGCTTCATCCCAACGCTCAATCAAGCTTTCCTTTTGGGTTGTGGTAAGTTGAAAGCTACGAGCCTGAATACGCTCAATTTCTTTTGCAGTATCACCCGAAGCCGGGAGAACAATATATTTACGGCTGTCTGCAATAGCAAAACGGAGCTTTACTGCCGAGGGTGCATAAGGACTTTTACGTTTTGGATTAATGTCAAAACCAAGAAAGATGCAGTATGAATTATCGCTGCTATCGGTTTCAAAGCTTAATGCCGGGTAGAAATATCCATGACCAATTTTAAAGAATTTAAAAAAGTTGTTCAGGTAGGTTTTACGGTTTTCACTTTGTGTCCTGGTCTTAGTTATCTCCAGATTTTTAGCTTCGAAAATTTCTTTTTCCCTTTCGGCAATGTAATCTCTCTGCTCTGCTTTTTCATAGAGTGGAATTTTTTGATAGCCTTTTTCTTCTGTAATACCCTTTAAGAGGTCTTTATACTTCCCCTCCAATTCTTTTAAATCGACAGTTAGCTTATCTTGAACAAATTTTTCGTGAGACGAAATGATTTCTTCAGAAATACTATCAGGGTGTTTTCCATTCAGGTGCTTTTTAACGAGCTTTTCAAGTTCGGACTTTCCATAAGGCTTTTTCAATACATTACATTCGCACTTTTCCAAGAAAGTATCATTACCAAAAACAGAACGTCCGCCTTTACCTGCTATCACAACACGCTTTTCAAGGGATTCGGCTTTTAAATCCAATATCTCGACCTCAAGGTCATATTCATCGGCTTGTTTCAAGTATTCTACATAGTCGTTGTAACGCTCTATTACTTCGGAGTAGAACTTCTCCTGTTCTTTAACCGATAAAACCGCCACACGCCCGGTAACTTTTGAAGCATCTCCTTCCGATGGTGTTTCATCGCTGTCTTTGCCTTCAAATTTTAGTGGATTGTCAAGTTCTTTGTTCAGCTCCGGATTTTCAAGCATGTACCCACGAACTACTTTGTCACCGTACTTATTTAAAAAGTCGTCTGATTCCAATTGTGATTTACTACTCTTTTGGTTAGAAGTGGTATTGGCATCCAATGATTTCAGCTTCTTTTTGAGCATCATCATAAACCGCTTTTGTGCCGGGATGGATGAGATAATGTAATCATAAATTGGTTTCATTATCTGACCTGTGCGGTTGATACGCCCACGCTTTTGAATCTCTGTATTGATATTCAGTTCAGGTTGGAGTATCACCATCACTCGCTGTTTGACCTTTTCTGCTGGCACTTTATCGGTTACGATGGCATGAGCCGAAGCTCCGGTTGAACCACTTTGGTTAATAAGCAGACAGTCGATTTCATTGTCATTGTATTGACGGAACAAATCGGCTGTATTCTCCTTTTTTCGGCTCATTACCAAAGCCGTTGTGTTATTTGCCTTTAGGGATTTATATTGTACGCAAAGCTTACGTCCTGTAACTTCGCCAACGGTAAAACCTGCATCCTTAATCTTTTGGATAATCAGATCCAGGGGGCTAATGGTTATTCCTGTTGAAGCTTGTTCAATTCGTCTTAGAATATCACGATATGCCAATTGAGCATCTTCTGATAAATCAGCGATATTGAAACTTTTACCTTCGCTTTCTCCATCAATATCTTTTTCGGTATAGCGAAGAACTGAATCCAAACCTTTTTCCAATACGGTTGAAAAATCACCGTTTATTATATCATCGGGTTTAGCCATTCCTTCCAAGAAGCTCCCCATTGTGGAGGCAAAAGCAATTATCGGTTTCTTACCTTCCTTTAAGCGATTGATAGCATGTTCGGCAACATCGGAAGCATTAAGACTGAAAAGCAACTGATTGATAACATTGAAAACCTTTGAGAAATAAGGGATATTGTCAACCCCTGCTTTTTCTGTTCCTTTTCGTGTTTCAACCTCTTTGCTTTCGGCTGCTGCAATTTTATCAAGCTCATCCACCTGTTTGTTGATATACTTCTCCTGAAACCCGATTATGTCCCGGATTATTGAGGTTATCTTATCGGCAATATCAGCCTGTTCTTTAGCTTTTTCCTTTAACTCGATGTAGTTTACTTCCACACCTTCAAAAGAACGTTCACGCCTTATCATTTGTCCTTCTGAAACCAACTGTGCAGCTAACACTTCCTGTAAAGCTACACCGCCTTTGGTTATGGCTTCTACCAAATCCTCTTTACTCATATTGGCATCGCTCATCGAAGTTTTTTGAGCGTAAATGGGCATATTATCTGGTCGCTTTGCAAAGGTGGCTGACAGGAAACAAACCCCTTTTGTTTGTCGCAATACATCTTGCATAAATTCACCTGTATTGGAACTACCCGAAGCATTGTGAGCTTCATCCATAATGATGATATTACCAACACTTGCAGCACTTAAAAACTCCTGTTTAGCTGGCTTTTTAGGTTGGTTGAATTGGGAGTATGTAGCACAAACAAAATTGTAGTTATTAGGAACTTGCTTGCCCTTTATAATACGGTCTTGTGTTGGCTTTTCGGGAGCTGTATAAATAACTTCTCCGCTTTTGTCCTTTACATTGGTTTTACTTTCCTTGGTATTTACGATAAACGGAACCAGAGCGGAACTTCCAATATCCGACAAGTCTCGATACAGGTCAGTAAACAAGTTGGGTTTTTCTGATAAGAATACAGGTTGCAGACCGCTTTTTACACCATAGCGGATTAAGGCTGCTGCGGTTCTTCCTTTGCCAATTCCTGTTTGGTCGCCAACAATAATTCCCTGACCACGCTTCTCGATATTATAAATGGCTAATGATACAGCATCAATTTGTTCACATGAAAGTGATTTGACCAGCTCGTCATTATTGTAATCAAGTTTTTCAGCAACAAAATCAAAAAGGGGCATCCCGATACTTTTTTTTATTTTCCGGATTGCAATGTGCATTTCGTGTCCCATTGAATCGGGTACAGTTGTATCAAGGATAAAACCTTTTTCAGCTGTTGGAATGTAAGCCATACCCAGCCCTTTATGACCGAACATTCCCTGTAGGTATTCATGTTCGTTTTGAGCCAGTTTTTTGGTGCGGACAAAGCTTTTATTATCGGTGGTTTTAAATCCCAATTCTATAAGCCTTGCCGATATATGTATGGGCGGTACGCTGCTGAATTTTATTGTTATGCTGCTTTTACTAAAATGTATTGTCTGTTTCATATTGCATCTGTTTAAGTTCGATTGCCCTTGCCTTTAGTAGATTTTCCTTTATGAAAGCTTTTTTGACTGCCTTACCTTTTCGCACCTGTTCCAAAACATGAAGCCCAAGCTTCGGGTGTACACAGTTTCGTAGGACTTGCCCGGCGTCATTATTGCCCTTGTAGTAGATATTGCCTTGATAATTGAAGCCTAAAGACTTTTTTAGTTCTTGTGGAGTTGCTGAAAAAATGCCTTTGATTCCGGGAATATCAATTGCCTCGATATGGTAATTGCTCCAAAACAAATGCCTTCCAATTTTTGCGGTAGGTTCTACAAGTGGTTTGTAATAAGGAGCAACATTTTCAACTACCCAATTGCCTTTAAAGAAGTATTTGAGTAAAAGTATTTCTTCATACAAGCGTAAATCAGGATATTTATTGATGGTGTGCCTTGTGGCTCTCATCATTTTGCTGTGACTTTGACACGGTGGGCTGCTCCAAATAAAATCATAATCACGAAAATTATGGACCAGGTATTCGTGTGCATCGCCAATAATCAGCTTATCATTTGGGAAATGCTTTTTGTAAACGGCTGCTATCTGCTCGTTATTCTCAACGGCAGTAACGCTTAGACCTTTCCAAAGCTTGCGATTTCCGCCTAATCCACTATATAGATTCAGTATCTTCATGGTTAGGCAGTTTTAAATCTTCTTAATTGAACAGTAAGCTTTGGTGTCCATTGGTCAGCCATTGCATCGGCAATTCCCTGAAAAGTCTTGCTGCGAACCCTTCGTCTTTCGTCATCGCTTAAATCCCTTGCTTTGTAGTACCAAAGGGGTTGCCTTCTCCAACGTCTTTTCTTTTTATCGTACCAATGTTTGTACTCCAAAAGGTTCTCATCTATTATTTTGGTTGGCTCTAATTGTGGCAGATTCTTTAACCATAAGCAAGTTGTTTTCTTTGCTTTATCGCCAAAATGATACGGCTGTATTATTTGGTCGGGCTTGCGTATTTTGGTACTGATAACACCAACAGGATTTTCAATGGCTATTTTATCAATTGGGGCTTTCATTAATTTACTGATAAAAGTCAAGGCTTTCTTACGCTGCTTTTGTCGTTCGGGGTCGTGCATCCAAGCATTACCAGATACGGTTAAGTAGGTACATGGTGGAAAGGCTATCATCATATCCCAATCTTTATCCAATTGGTTCAAAACATCATCCTGAATATGCCATTCAGGGTGTTTACCTGTGGTCGGAAGAATATCGCAGCTATGGGCTTCATGCCCCCGACTGCGAAGTGCCAAAGTAACTGTCTGGCTTTCTTCACATGCTACCAAAATACGAAGTGGTCTGTTTGATTGTGGGAGCTTACCGAGCGACAACTGCTTTTGCTTTATTAGTATGGCTTTTGCTCGAAGCTTGATGACCTTAACATCATTGCTTTTAGGTTGTGGACTTTTGTACTTGCCTAATCCAACTCTATCCCAAAGTTCTTCATGGCTATTGACAACCATGCTGTGTAATTTATTTTTAAGCGGAGCTGCACCTTCGGGTACTGCCTTTGCTCCATCAATCAAAATCAATCGTGTATTGATAGAAGTTCCTTGTCTGGAGTAAAGCTTTTTGCCATTAATCGGGATTATATCATCGACATTATAAAAATGGTAGAGATAGTTTAAGAAAATACGGTTTGTTCCTGCGGTAACCCGACCATGTTCGTCCCAAGTGGTATGACCGCCAATAATTATGGCTGCTTTACCATCATCTTTCATGCAACGCAAAGCATTTAGAGCCATTGCATGTTCCAATCGCTTGATTTTAAACTTACCGAAAAGAATAGGTTCAGAAAGTGAACCGAAAGGTGGATTGGTAACAATGCCGTCAAACTTTCTATCATAAGCTTTTGGAGGTTGCAAAGCATCCCAACTGCTCACCTTTGCAAATGGTTGTTGTTTCAGATTTTCAAGCCTTACATCGTCCAACTCGTTTACATAGGTTTGATGATATGGTAAGGCTATTGTTAGAAGTCCATTTCCTGCCGATGGCTCTAAATATTGTGGAGAAATATTGTAATTTGGGTGTTTGTGCGCATTACCAACGATTTTACCTTTTGTACTTCCTTTAACAATGTTCTTAAAAGCTTTGTACCCTGATAAACTACCTGATTTTATAATATAACTCGATGCCAGGAATGAAATGGGTGCAGGAGTTGAATACTGCTGCATGAGAACACTCATGCTTGTTCGCATGGAAAGGTTAACCTGCGATTTATAGATGGCTACAATATCAAGATACTTTTCGTAAGTGCTTAACGAACTATCGTGTGCTACCTCTCTTGCATTAAGGATTATTGCCAGTTCGGTATATTCCTTTACCAAGTTCTTGTTGGTAATCCCGAAGCTTTTGGCAATGCTTTCAATAGTGGTTTTAGAGTGCTTACGAGCATTGCGTAAATCCTCACGAATTCTTGATATGTAGCCCTTTTTATCCATGAATGAGATAACTACATGATTGTGTGAGCCAAATAGAAAAGACCTGCGAATATTTCAATTGCCATTGTCAGCTCTAAGCACCAAATGCGTTTGTCTGCAAAGGCACTTGCTATAAGTGCAGATAAGGCAACAATAACCGTAAATCCAATATTGTCAAAACTGAAATAATAGCTTAAACCAAGGAACGTAAAACCACCGATTGCCGATAAATAATGAGCGATGCGGATAAAGATATTTCGCTTAAAGTCAGAGAAAACACCAACTAAAAAGACACCTATACCGCCTCCAATTATCCACCAATCAACTGTTTCCTTTATGAACAGACCTGTTATGATTATGGACAGTCCGCAAATCCACATTACAATCTCAAATACAAGCTTATAAGGTTTTTGCAAAAAATAATTGCTATCGGAAATTGATTTGCGAATGCCATGAACCGCTATGATTGCGGTCAGGTAAACTACCAATGCTATAAATGCCGTGAAAAGGCTTGCTATTACTAATGCTTTCATAATAAACTGTTTTATTCTTCAACTCTGCCTAATCTTAAAACTGTACCATTTGGGGCAATGTCAAAATGAGTAACTCCTGAATTAGCCAAGACTGTAAGTAACTCCTGTAGAATTGCAGGTATATTTTGTAGATTCTCATTCCAGTCTGCACCTGCGGTTGCATTCCCATTAATGCCAGCCAATTTATCTGCATCAGCTTGTGGGTAGCTTCTCTTTTGAGCATTCGTTTCAATAGCTGCTGCTTGTTCTGCTGAAATGGTTGTGGGTTTATTCTGAACGTTTGTCTCCCAATCTGCACCAGCGGTTGCACCTTCCTCAATACCTGCTAGTTTATCCGCATCGGCTTGTGGGTAGCTTACTTTTTGGGTATTTGCTTCAATTGCTGCTGACTGTTCCGGAGAAATAGTTGTAGGCTTGTTTTGTACGTCAGTTTCCCAATCTGCTCCAACGGTTGCGTTTTCCTCAATGGTTGATAGTTTATCTGCATCTGCTTGTGGATAGCTTATCTTTTCAGAGTTTGTCTCGATAGCTGCCGATTGTTCCGCTGTTATGGTATCAGGTTTATTCTGCACATTAGTTTCCCAATCTGCTCCAACTGTTGCACTTTCCTCGATACCTGCCAGCTTCTCTTCATCGGTTTGAGGATAGTTTCTTTTTGCAGTATTGGTTTCAATGGCTTCTGCCTGTTCAGGTGTGATGGTAGTAGGTTTGTTTTGCACATTAGTTTCCCAATCAGCACCTACCGTTGCATTTTCTTCAATGCCTGAAAGTTTTTCTTCATCAACCTGTGGGTAGCTGCGTTTTTGGTTATTGGTTTCAATATCCAAGGCTTGCTGTGGGGAAATGGTAACAGGTTTATTTGCAACATTAGTTTCCCAATCTGCTCCTACCGTTGCATTTTCCTCAATGGTTGCCAATTTATTCTCATCGGCTTCGGTATATGAGCGTTTTTGAGTGTTAAGCTCGATGGATTCGGTCTGTTCAGGTGTGATGGTAGTAGGTCTGTTCTGTAAATTGGTTTCCCAATCTGCACCAACTGTAGCACCTGCTTCAATACCTGTAAGTTTATCTGCATCTTCCTGTGGGTAGGAGTTTTTGCGGTTATTGTTTTCAATTGCCGTAGTCTGGTCTGCCGAAATGGTTGTAGGCTTGTTTTGAAGTTCCTCAAAATTAGAGGTTAGGTTCATATCGTTTTCCAACTGTGAAAGTTTGGTGGGAACTGAAATATCCATATTACCATCAGGGTCGGTAACAAATCCACCATGAACCTCAATACCGCCATTTGGCAGATACACAGGACTTCTTTCGGAAATAAGTAAATCGTCCACATTCCCGGCAATTATCAACCCACCACTAATCTTCTGAACAATGGTTTTTGGTCTGAAATCCGGAGCCGATTTTGAACGTGCTATATTGATAAATGAACCAACCGATGCTTTGTCCAAAATAGTATCTTCAATATCACGGTTCATCTTGAAATAAGTATCGGAAAATACAATTTTGTTGTAGCCCTTGTCAAATACACAAGATTGATTGACTTTGGCATCAAAGCAACAATCATCTATATTGGTAGTACTGTTCAGATATGCTATTGCACCGCTGGCAATATCGCTGTATTCAAAACGAATATCCTCAAAGTTCACCGCACTATTGTAAATTTCAATCGCTTTATCGCTTTGAAAAATTACAGGTTTCACATACGTTCCAACTACACCGTCAATCTTATTGCTCAATGATTTGATGTTGATTTGGTAGGAAAAATCACGAAGTACCAGGAACGTTCCCAAATCGTTGATATACGTTCCGTCTTCGAACATTATATCAATGCTTGCTTTTGAATCAGAAGTATATTTTAAAGCTTTAGGAAGCGTATCAAACAAGCTTTGTAATTTTGAAAAAGGAGTGCCTGAAGGAATGAGTATTGCTTTTTGATTTATGTCGTATTGGAAACCTGAAATATACTGGTCATCACTTAAATCAAATACCCCTTGAAACACTTTGTATTCTCCATGTTCCATACCTAAATAGGCGTAATGTCCATCGCTGGCCCATTCGCCTTTTTTCAATAATGGTGGGGTTGTTCCCCTAAACATCTTTATAGTACCCATTGTAAAATATTTTTAATTCATTATATTTTTATTATCTCCCTCATTGAGGGTTAAATGATTGCATAAGCTTGTTCAAACAAGTCGTTGGAGACGTAATTACCACCCGTTTCCACTTTGGTCATTGATAGTACCAATAAGCGAAGTGTATTCTTTGTAGGCAGGAGTTTTGCTGTTTTGCTAACTCTCAAATCCTTGCAAACCGTGTTGATATAATTGTCGGTGTTGTTCTCAAAGCGTGGGGCATATTCCTCGATAAGCTGAGGAACTGTACTTTTACCTTTTTCAATATCATGCTTGAGGTCTTTAATCATGGCACGAACACCATAAACCGGGGCAATGAACATTTCAAAACGCCTGTCTTTGTTTTGCTCTTTGGATAACTTACCGTTCCACTTGATATTGGTGTAAATCAGGTTTCCCGGATTGTTATTTCTGATACCCCTTGGAGCATTTGGCAAGTAGGTATTTCCACCATTCCAATTGCGAAAGTTGGTAGGCAATAGATTGTTATTTGTGGTCAGGAAATTTGACGGACTGGTATCAGAACCACTTGGGGGCAATAGTCCACGTTTCCGCTTGTTTCGTCTTCGAATTAGCAAAATGGTGGTTGCTATCACCCCTGTGGTTAACACCCCTCCCGAAATAAATAATATCTTCTTTTGTTTCTTGTCCATAGCTTACCGTGTTTTAAAGAGGTATTCCCCATTCTTCGAACTTTGGCTTTATTTTGACAACCTCTTTTTTACCAAGCTCTGACCTTAACCAACCAATTAAATTGTATTCCTGACCAAACCAGGGGTCTCTTGCTCCCCATAAATATTTTTTCATACCAAAAGCTTTAATGACCAAGAGCATATCATCTTTGGTATTTAATTTATCAATCGTGCTGAATATGGTTTCTTCATCCGTACCAAAATCCTGCATTGAACCATAAAGGGTATTGGCGAAAAGTGCTGCATCAGAAGCAGATATAGTCAGGTTCTCTTTATGGATAACCGTATCTTTTATGGAAGGGGCAACCTTTGAGGTAGTGCCATCGGGATTTCGTTTTAGCAATTTTCTTATTGCATAAATACCAATACCAACTCCAATGAGGGGTAACCCAATCTTTAAACCTTGAGCTATTAATGCTGCTTTATTTACTGGTGGTAACTGTTGCACGGTGCTAAAAATTTTAGATGTATCGTAATGCTGTCTTTACAATATTGGGGTTCTTGGCAACCTTGGTCAGAAGCTTAATCATATCATCTTTATCGACCTTATTAACTGCATTTTGCAAAAGGTTTCCAACTTGCTGAACTGTTTCGGTTGTATCAGCCTCTATGGTTATTCCTACTTTGAATTTTCTCATAATCGTTTGTTTTATTGTTGTTCCAAATCATTATTGTGCAATTCTGTGTCCCCCTGTTCCGGTTCTGCAATGCCGTTCACGGATTGATTCAGGAACATCAGCGTTTTATTTATGAGTTCAGCTTTATCCAAGCATAAGCCTACGATATTTGCAATCTTTGCTACATCTTGTAGTTCCCATGTTCTAAGTGCATCAGACAGGTTTTTAATAATCTCTGCTTTCTTCTTGTCTTCGGGGGTATTTGCCGAACCCATGTCGGTTATTTCAACATTGGTTTCAGGGATTTGAGCTGATTCTTCAGCATTGTCATCTATCATGCCCAAAGCACCTTTGAGTTCATCTGCTGTAAGCCCTAATAGTTCTGCGGTTTTTGGACTGTTAGTGAGCAGGCGTGAACCTATACCAACTAATGCACCTGTGGCAACACGTTTCATTACTTCGTTAGGGGCATACCCGGCAAGACGGCTTTCTAAGTCTGTTCTCTCTGTTTTTAGCTCTCTGTTTTCGCCATAATAGCGGTCTTTTTCAGCTCTTAGCTCTGCATTTTCATTGCGTAACCGCTCATACTTTTCTTCCAGGGTGGTGTAGCGTGTCTCGAACTTAAAATCATCCAATTGCTTTTGGTAGCTGATTCTTTCAACCTCCTTATTATTTCCAGAAAGGGCATTAAAGACACCGAACAGACCATCAAGCTTAGATTTAACAGCAGGGTTGTCACCCGAAAACAAACCTAAAAGAGAATCAAGTTCACCTAAACCATTGGTGTTGTTTTGGATTTGGCTCTGTTTCATTTCTTCCTGGATGATTGTTTGTATCTCTGCTCGTTCCATAGGCTCTTTAGGTGGATTAAGAAGCTTACTCACATTTATTGTGTAACTGTTCAGGCTTCTGGCATTGGGGCTTTTGCCTCCAAAAACATCAACCCGGATAGTACCATGTACCTGTTTTGCCTTTTCAATGGCACTTTCAATGTCTCGGTTGAACTTTTCAGTTCCGGCAGTCCTTGATGTCAATGCAGTTTCATCCACACCTGAAACAAGGTATATTTCGTAAGCGTAAGGATATTTCTGTTCATCCTCGGAACGCTTAATAAATTCGTAAATGCTTTGTATTTGTTCTCTGAAATCCAACATAATTTTCTTGTTACATTAATTGCTCAGTACTCTATCATTTTCTTTATCAATTAATAAATGCACTTAGTTCCCATTATTAATCCCCACTATGTGGGTTTCGGTGAGGGATTATTTTTACAAATTCCAATCGGAACGGTTTAAAATCGTTTGATTGGGTTTTTATGTCTATGTAATCGGTAAATACCTGATAGCGGTATTCATCCATAAAATCGTATTCTTCGGGCGTGGCGGTAAAAACATTATCGCTGCTGACCATTTCCAATTCATCAATACTTGCCGGGATTCCCTTTGTATTAAGAATCCACAAGTCGTTTTTAAGGTCTAGGGACATATCGGCTTGTGTTATACTGACAACAGCAGGTTTAAGCTGAAAACTGTCAATGGTACGCATACCTTCAACACGGTCTTTTGCTATGTTATGTAGTAATTCGCTCGTGTTCATATTCAATGTAAATTCTAATGGTGATTGTATTGTCGCTGCTATTTTTATTGCTCTTAAAAACCGTATGGATATTGCTGTTTACTTCCAATGGCTCGTGAAAAGGAATTACCTCTTTGCTCATGTTGCGAACCTTGCGGTTAGCGGTAATCATATAATCCCGAAGGAGAAAGCTGTTGCCGTTTACTAAAAGGCTGATATTGCCACATTCATAAGGTTCAGGTCGTTTATATGCTTTTAATGGGCGTAAGAAAACATCTGATTTATGCAGATAAGCAAAGGTTAAAGTTTCCTGTGCTATCAGGTTTGCAAATTCAAGGCTTGATATATTTTTACCTTTTGCAAATATCCCTGCTTCGTTATAGAGATAGTCAGCAAATTGGGTGTGGAATAACTCGGCCAGGCTATTGTTGAATGATGCCTGTTCATCCTGACTAAGACAGGTGTATTTTAAATTTTGACTTAGGATATTTACTATATCAGGCAAAATATCCGTTTCAAAAAAGTCCTTGCTTTCGGCTTCGCTTGCTCTTGTCCGCAAATAGGAATAAAACAGGTTGGTAATACCATCGCTTAACAGCAAATCTGATATTAATCTTTGAGGGAAAATCATGTCCTGAGTAATATCGACAAGCTCCGATTCCTGTTTTACCGTTGCATTAACAGCTATCCCGGTAATAAGCTTGCATGAAGCAGGGAGTAAATCCTGTTCATTAATATGACTGTTGCTGGCCGATTGCTTTGTAATTACAAAATATCTTTTCATTGTCGGGAGATTTTAGGGGCTACTTCTTTTTTTCAACTTCGGCAAGTAGGTACACTCTTACATTGTAGCTGTCGCTTACTGCAAGATTTTCACTATCGTCCTTGTAGATTATCCTTACAGGGCTGTTTTTGGCTTTTTCATCCATAGGAAAAGCAACATCCTTTATGCTCATATCATCGTTATGGTGAAGCAATGCCACTTCTGTATCATCGGGGATTATTTCTGTATCATCAATCCAAACCCTTAGTGTGGCACCGGGTAATGCCTGAGGATTTGATAAGCGAAGGAAAATACCTTTTATACGGTCGTGTTCCGTTTTGGTATTGCCATTAAACTCAAATGTCTGACCTTTTTTAACCTCGAATTTTACAACTTGAAGCTTCTTTATATTCTCTTGTTTTTCCATGTCCTTTTAAATTGAAAAAGGGGACGGTTCACATACCGCTTGCCGTCCCCCGAACGATTATGACGTTTCAAAAAAAAATTATGCCTTCTCGGTAACAGTTCCCATCAGCGTTACTTTAACGGCAGGGTTGAAAACCTTGTCACCGTTATTGATTGCTTTTGGCATGTTCAATTTTGGCGTAATATCCATTGATGGTTTTAACCATTTCGGATTCGCCAATTTGTATTGAAACTTGCGCTTGGTAGTATCTGAATCATCGAATACCGCACATGAGATTTCAGGAATGATAACCTTTGTTCCCAAAGTCATTTCAAACGTTCCGTTTAAGATTTGTGGCGGTAAAGCAAATTGACCAAATGCGAAGTCTGCCGGGTCGTTATCCTCTTCCGATGCACCATGAGCATACTCTAAAACCACATCAGTCAACAAGAAATACTTTCCAGAATCAAGCTGGGCACGGTTCAGGTTTGTTCTACCTGATTTCTTATCATCCGATGCTTCCATTAAATCAATATCAGATTTATCTTTAACTGATTTGATGGTGTAGATTGCTGAATCAACGGTTTGCATACGTGCATCTTTCAATGCTTTCTGAACTTCAGGTGGCAACTGCTGTCTGCGAAGTTCAAACTGGCCTTTTGAAGTAAGGTCTTTGGTTAAGCCTGTTTTTACAGCTGTACTTTTTGCCCCTGCATTGTATGACCTGCGAACTGCACGTTTTCGGCTTGTTTTTCTGCGAGTTCTACGTCCTTTGCGTCTGCCTCTACGGCGTGAACGACCTAAATCGCCAATACCCTCGACTGCATCGTCCTGGTCTTCTTCTTTTTCTAAAGCATCCTCTTCCTTGTCAAGAATCACTTCCTCTAAACCCTCTATGTCATCCATCGAAGGGTACAAATCTTTTTGCTCATTTATTTCTGCCATGATAATTTGTTTTGCGGCTCAATAGCCTTGTTATTAAATTGATTAAATGTTATTTATTGAATATCAGGATGCCATCATATCGCCCGAAAAGATGTCATAGTCCATACTGTCGGGGTCTAGGTTCTGAATTTTACCGACTTCATCATCGTCATCGGGATAATACGAATTACCAATTGGTTCATCACTCATCGAATAATCGGAAGCTGCATTGCCAACCGGGTCATCGCTCATGCTAAAATCAGTTGCTGCACCTGATACCGAAGCTTGAATTTCACGTTCAATATCAATATCGGCTGCCGGGAGTGCCTGAGTTACGGGATTTAAAGCCCTTAATCCATCCATTTCATCATAATCGGAATAATCATCGTCACCGATAATGCCTTCCAAACCTTGAAGTATGGTTTTACCTGTAGCTTTCTTGACCATTGCTTCGACACCTGCACCTGCTGCACCGACCAATCCTAATTTGACATATTCGTTATTGGTAAACTGAGTACCAATAAGACCGCCCATTGTAACGGCTGCCGGAACCAGATAACCTTTCATGTCAGAGCCTAATAAACCGCTGACGGTTTCGCTCTTTTGAAGTTTTTTAAGTGCATACTTACCAACAGCAAACCCTGCTACGGCAGCAACGGGCTTGCCAATATTGTTGGTAGCTTTCATAAAGTCAATTTTTGTACCTGCGGAACTTCTTCTTCTAGTACTTGACGTTGTTTTTTTAACTGCCATGTTTCTAATTTTTAATTATTGAATCATTATTTATTATTGAAGCTCAATGCTTCCTAATGCTTTCTTTTCGGAAGATTTTTTAGGCGTACTATTTTTCTTTGGCTTATCGCCTTTATTGCGGAACATGAAATAAGCTCCTGTACCAAGTAATGCTGCCACACCAATACTAATACCTATTTTAGCCCCCTTGCTTATTTTCTTTTTAGGGTTAGCGTTTGGGTTGGGAATTGTGGTTGTTGGTGTTTGAGCCGTAAAATTCCCGGACTTCATTATAGGTTGGGAAGCATAACTACTTGTTTGTGGTAGCAAGTTTGTTGATGGCGCATAAGCCTGAGTATTGCTTGCTGACTGGGGTGTAAATTGAGATACCGGCTGTACTTCAGGAGCAGCTTTTTTAAATTTGCCTTTTACCTTTGAAAAAATGTTTTTTATCGGCTTTAACCAGCTTCCTATTTTAGCCAAAACACCACTTGCTGCTGTTACCGAAGCTGCGGTAGCAACTACACCCAAATTTCCTAATTCACCCAATTCGCCAAGAGCTTCCAATGCTTGAAGTTCACCTATGATGCCCTCCATGCCTTTTAGCGAAAAATCAGAGTTTTTCTGTTTTGCTCCTTTCAATATGGCTTTTCGTAAGTTGGCTTCTTTACCCTGCAAGCCTTTGAACAGTTTCCTAATCTTACCGTGTACCTTTTTCAGCTTTGCATGTTGTGAAGGGTCAAGATTGTACTTACTTGCCAGATTATCGGGGAGATAAGCGTATTGCATTTTCTTTGCAATACCAAACATATTGAGGCGTAGGGCTGCCAACAATCCCCCTCTTATTGCAATGGATAAAGGATTAAACCTCACTATTGCTTTTACTACTTTCTTGGCAACTTCCCCGATTTTCTTACCTACACGTTTAATCGCTTTGAAAAATCGACCCTTACGCCTTTTTCTTCTACCTAAACCATCCATTTCATCATCCAACTCATCGAGTTCGGCTAATCCCTGAATGGCTGTTGAATCGTATTTTATCAATCCTTTTTCGGCAAGCTTTTCTTCAATATCCGAAAGCTTGTCCAATACCGCATCACGCTGCGGTGTATTCCAAAACTTAATTGCCTGGTCAAGCATATTAATGAATTGGTCAGGGTTTTGTATATGAGCCATTCTATCCTGATTGTCCTTGTTTTTAAGCAAGAAGTCACGTGTGCGGATTAAATAGCGTAATGTGGCATCTTCTGCATCACCCAAACCATTTAGAGCAGGTTCAAAATCGACACCTGATACAATAGCCATTAATTCGGTATATCCATCCTGAACCATTCTACCACCTGCAAGGTCTAAACCTGATAAGGCATAAATGGGTAATCCCAAACTTGTTTCTCCTGTTAAGCCATCAACACCATGTATGCCAGCAACCATTTGAAGGGGTGACATATCAAAATCGGATTTTTCAAATGAGTAAGGTTTTTGGTAGTCGAACTTGGAGAGAACAGGGTCAATGATAATCTCATCTTCGCTGTCACCAATGGCAGGAACAAAAACATAGATATGCTGAAAGTTCTTTTTGCCATCGTATTTGGTAATGCGAAGTTTGAATGGAATGCCTAAACATTTTAAAAGCGAACCAACAAAAATGCTGTAATCATCACAGTCAATCCCTACTGATTGTCGCCCTTTTTGTTTGAATTTAATTTGACCATCGAGCCATGAACGAGCAGGTGTTCGTAGCTGTTCCGTACCGTCTTCATCTTTTTGGTATTGCAGGTAAGAATATGAAAAATTGAAAATATTACGGCATGTTTCTTTTCTTGAATCGCCTTGCATGATTTTGGCAAGTCCTTCAACTTCCCGGTAATTAGAAGCAATTAAATCAATACAGTTTTCAACGGTTTCAATGACATTGCCGTTTTTTAGGAAAATATCATCTCCATTTGCCCTTTTAATAAGGTGGTTGAACTTTTTTCCGTTTTGGGTATTTCGTGGGCCAGAGACAATGCCTAATTCGCCCAATGCTAATCCGTTCATATCTGATTCCTCTGTTAAATTTTGCGTAGTAGTTATTGTCTCTCCATTGACACTAATGGTCATAGTGAATGTCATTTCCTTCTTTAATTGCTCAGTATTGGAGAGTACAGAAAGTGTTAAGCCTTTGCCCATAAGGTTCAGGTATGGTACTTGAAAAAGGATTTCAGGCTCTTGTGTTTTGCCTGCTGCAATGGTAAGACCTTTAATATCAGGGGTGGAATAAGCGACTGCCGAACCTTTGTAATTTGCAACTACCTGGTTAACGGCTAATGTGATGGGTGCTTTTGTGGGATTGTAACAGCGAAGCTTAACGGCAAATTGTACTTCCTGTAGGTTCATCTTGTGGATGCGGAATCCCAAGAGTGCAAAGTTCATTTTAGCTCCTGCTAGAAGCTTTTTGCCTTTTTTTATAAGGTAAAAACCACCGCCAACGGCTGCTACAACTGCTAATGTGCCTAATATTTTCTTTGTGCTTGCTTCCATAGTGGAAACAAACTTATAGTAGGCTTTAGGTGGGGGTGTTGGTGTTTGTAATTAATTGTCAGCCAAAGTAACTGGCTGACAGAATTTGTTTGCGGATGGGTACAAAAAAAAGTCGGTGGAGTGCCGACTTATAATTTTGCATGGTGCTTTATGGAATGTCAATCAATTTTTCACTTGTTTATTGTTTATGTTCTTTAATATCATTGCCGGAAGCAAACCTATTATGTTGCTGTTCCAGATACTCATTATTTCAATTTCTGTTTTAGGAACTATAAAATGAACCATGTCTGAATCCATATTGTCAATCCATTCACAAAACTTTGGTTCGGTCAGTGAGAAATGACTTCTGCAAACTAAAGGACGGACAGGATAAATCTTGCAACTATTGGTTTTGTCAAGGAATATACATTGTCTCTCCTGATGGGGCATTTCCAGTTTTTGCTTTGCCAGAGCTTGATTATGAGCTTTAATTAAATCAATTTCAATGTTTTTTAATTTACAATATTCGAGAATAAGCAATGATTCGTCATTGGTAACCGTAACAGGGATATGGCAGCAATTGGAACAACCACTTTTGCACATAATCTTTTGTCGAGTAATTTTCATTTCTTCAGAATTGAACTTGTCAATCCGCTTTAAAGAATCGGATAAAGCCTCATTTACACCTTTTTTTCTTCTTGATTTTTTATACAGATACTTATTCCGCAGAATGGTCAGAGTGAGTATATATTATTCTTACTAATGTTCTTGTCCTGCCAATTAATTTGCCGTAATTGTAGGTGTTCATGTAAATGCCAAGTTTGATGTAAAGCTTATATAATATTTTTCTCATTTATGATTTGAATTGTCTCATATATCTCAATTAACGTTTTAAAAATACAAAAATGAGAACCAATGGTTTCTACAATCTATTTTAAAAATTTACTTTATCAGTAAACAAGCCTCTTTTTAAAGGAGTTTCAGTGGTCTTGTCTTGACTATCTGCTTTAAATAATTTTGTGGAACTTGTTTTAAATAAGGACTTTGGCTAGAGTTATTTAAGAGATTATAACACCATTTCAACAAAGCATTCTATAATAATAGAAAACCAAAATGGAAAAGCTAATTGTTACTTCTTATTGCTAATTACCCACTTTGCATCAAGTACTATCATAGAATCAATTGAAATGTTGTTTTTAATGGCCTTTTTTTCAATTTGTTTCATCCATTTTTTATCTGTCCTTATATAATTAATTAAATTTTCCAATCTTGTTTCTTTAACAGCTCCCAAGTCAAAATCTTGAATTTCCTTTGCAGGAACTATTTCAAGTACATCACAAGCTTTAACGACGTATAACGTATCAAAGTCAATTGTTTTATTGTTTAACCAATAATTTCTAGACTTTTCATTAGGTTCATTCCAATACATACCATAATCCCCAGGACATGTAGCTGTATAACCATTTAAAGTTTTTAAACCAAATTTCTGGGAAGTTAACATTGCGTCTATTTGGTAGTAAATTGAAGCTGATTCAATTTGTAAAGGTTCATAAGAAACAACTGAACCAAAAGGGATTTTTTTAAAGGTTTTTTCTATATCCTTAGTTCTATTTTCAGCTAATATAACCTTTGTTTTATAAGATTTTTCTTTATAAAAATAATTATCACAAATTAGCAATGATAAAGCCGCAATAAAAATTACCAGTTCATACCTAACATATTTCTTGAAAATTTTTGTAAATACAAATGCTGTGGCTATTCCGAAGAATATCAGTTCAATATTGATTATTCTGGCTAAGGATCGCATAGAACTAAAGCCTGGAAGAAAATACAAGGTAATATATGCAGATATTTCTTTAAAACGTATGTGTAAAAAGAATGTGAGCAAACCTGTAAATAAAAGGATTAATGGGGTTGAATAGGATTTAAGTTGAAACTTAAATTTAATTGCCTTTGATATTAGAAAGAAAGTACCAATTAGTAAACATACAGTTGCTATCCCCCCCGCAAAAATCTGATGATTCCACCACGCTTCGTAACTTTGTCCAGTTTTGCTCAAAAAATCCCAAATTAAGCTACCTTGTTGGCTGAATAGGTGAGATTTTATTGTTGGTATTGAACCCATAATTTGTTTGTAATGCTCAATACTTGGGGATATCTTTCTATCCATATATGGGAGCATTAAAGGTAGTAAAACAACAATATTCAAAACACTGTATAGCGTAATTTGTAGTAACCATTTATAATTACTGACTAATTTATTTTTGTAAAGAATCTCCCTTATTATAATTGTCAATGAGTATATACCAATTGGAACAGCCAACATAAATCCCAAATAGATACCACAATAAATTTGATATACGAGAGATAATAATGTATAAAACAAATGTTTTGGCTTTAACTCCTCACTGAATTTAACCGCCATTAGAAGTGCTATAGGTATAGCAAACCTCGGGAAAGTTTGGGCATGAGTAAGTTGAGACTGTAAAGCAATAGAAAAGGCAAAAATAAACGCACCTAAAACTGCTGCATAATTATTTTTAAAAACGTATTTAAGAAAGTAAAAAGCAAATATATAATTTAGGGCTGAAACAGCTAAGAACCATAATTGGAATGATTTATAAATATCAAAACCAATTAATCGAAAAAAAGAATATATTGGGGCTGAACCTAATAGATTGTCTGAATAGGAAATAACGTTGTTTTCAGGATACATAAAGGGTGCATTCCAAAAAGATTCTAATTTGCCTGTAAAAAATTTATGGGCATGTTCTAAGAAATAAAGGTTTAATCTGCCATCACCTAAATCTCCAGGGAAAAACCTAAAATCAAAACCAATTACATTAAAAGTACACAGTGATAATCCAAGAAATAAGCCAAAAAGCATTATGAAAGAGCTTTTTATTTCCGGTTTAATTGTTAGGATAGACATGTTTGAATACTTATTTTATTCGTAATAATCCATATTTAAAAGTACACCAAATGGCTCGAAAACCGTCTTTGGCATTTATTTTTTTTCCTTCATCGTAAGTTCTGCCATAATAAGAGATACCCACTTCGTAAATTTTAATTTTAGGAATTCTGGCAATTTTAGCAGTAACTTCTGGTTCAAAACCAAATCTCTTTTCTTTAAGGTTGATGCTTTTAATTATGTCACTTCTGAATAACTTGTAGCATGTTTCCATATCAGTTAAATTCAAACCAGAAAACATATTTGATAAAAGTGTTAGTAGTTTATTTCCAATACTATGCCAGAAAAACAATATACGGTGTGGATTATTTCCCATAAACCTTGAGCCATATACCACATCCGCATTATCATAAAACACAGGCTTCAATAAGTCGTTGTATTCACTTGGGTCATATTCCAAATCAGCATCTTGCACTACCAAATAATCGCCAGTTGCTTCTTTAAATCCTCGATGCAAGGCTGCGCCTTTACCCATATTCTTTGGTTGGTTAAATAGTGTAATGTTTATTTCGTGATTATTTTTGATATAATTTTCGATAACTTCAACAGTCTTGTCTTTTGAACAATCATTGACAATCACAATTTCTTTTTTCATATTATTTATTAACTGAACTTCACTTAATTTATTCAGTATTTTTGAGATTGTATTTTCCTCGTTATATGCAGGAATAATAATGCTAAGAGTTTGTATATTCATTCAATATATTTTAGAAATTCACAAATATGCTTAAAATATGCCAGATAACGAAAGGATTTCCGGTGTTATCTGGCACAAATTAGCTTTAACAAATTAATTATTTCACAATAAGCTTTTCATTATATATTTCTTGACCTCCTAACACTCTGATGTTGTAAATACCAGGTCTGAATTCCGAAATTTCAATTTTGGTAACATTTATATTTTCATCAAATGCTAAATATTTCATCAATTTTCCTGAAATATCAAATATCTGCACGTATCCTCTGAGGTTTGCAGGAGTTCTAATATATAACTCTGAATTTGCTGGATTTGGATAAATAGAGATTTTGTCTTCAAGATTATCAGCTTTCATTTTCTCATATTCTTGCACATTGTAATTATTATAGTCCTCAACTATGGCGCTTTTCAAAGAAGAAAAAGAAATATCCAGCTCAAAATCCCCAACTCTACCTGCATAGCCATCCACAACAAAATAGTATAATCCCGTTTCAAGTGTCGCACTCGGTATTGTTGAATACAATGAGTTATAGCTGCAAGAATAATCATCATTATAATATCCTGTACGAGAACCGTCTAAGTTAAATATCTCCAACTTAGCATCATAGTTTGTTTCATTACTACATAGAGTAGCATTGACTGAAGCAGATTGTGGTACAAAAAATTTATAACTTTTATCCGCACCATCAGAACCCTGAACATCCCAATTATTTGTTTGTCCTTCAGTTGAACTTTTAATGGTAGATGGTAACATATTTACATCTTTTTGTATCGGAAAATATGAAAAAGAAAGTGCTCCAATATTTTTTTCATTTCTTAAATGACATGCATAATTCCAATCTGAATTTGGCATTACTCCCAAATAACTCACATTATCCAATCCGTTTGTTGAAGATACATTAAAAGAAAACAGGTTTCCATTAATATTCGGTGCTGATTTTGATGAGCTATTTGAGACTTTAACAGCATTTAAAATATTGTATATATTATCTGAATTTCCGGCGTTGATATTTTGGTTAAACTGAAGATATAAAGTATTACCAATTAAAAAGGCATTTTCAATATTTAAGGGTAAATTAGTTTTACTAAACGATTTACCATAAATATCATGTTCTAACTGGTAAAAGACATTTTTAGCAGCATTTTTATATCCTTCTAATGTAAAATGAATACCATGTCCAGATTCATACCGATGTTCTAATCCATTCGAAGAAACAGGGTTTATCACCGAACCATTTATGTATTCATTCATAGTCCTTTGATCTTCACAAACAGTTCTTTTTCCAATAGATTCAGGAGCAGGAAAAGCATGTACTTGAATAACATAGGTGTTAAATTCGTTAGAAATAATTCCATTTAGAGAATTGTGAATCTCAGAGAATTTGGTTTTGTAATATCCTAATGGTTGGTTTTGAGAAGTCTCAGCTTCTCCTTGCCACCAGATATACCCTTTTAGTTTGTCATCAGCTTCAATTTCTTTAAGCCATGTATTTAAATGCCCTTGAATATGTCCAAATTTCCATCCATCTACACCTGTTTCAAAGAAATATGGGTTTTGACCATTTAATGGAGTATGCTCCGTAATCGCTGTTGCACCAAAGGCATCATTGACAATGCAAACAGGAATATTGTTATTACTCTGAATTAAGTACTGAAGATATAAACCTAAAACACCTGTTTTAAAACCCCAATTATTAGTAACCAAACTTGGAATACCCCAATCTTTAGCTCCAGCATAGAATCCTCGATTATAAGTTCTACTATATTTTCCATACGTAGAATTTTCACCATAAGTGCTATTAAAAGTATTAATTTCAGATTGTGATAGATCAGAAGACTCTGCATTTGATTGACCAGAAATCGCATAAATATCTCCACAAACAATTCTTGAAGCAATATTGCTAACTTCAGTTTGATTCGTTAATTTGTAATTAAATTCATACTCAGATAATTCCGCATTAATATTAATATCCATATTAAAGTCAAAATTGCTGATTGGAACATAATAATTATTATTTGAAATACTCCCTGTATAACTTTCCTTTTTAACATTTACCGTTATTCCAACTGCCCCGAACACATGACCTTTTAATTGAACCGTTCCTTTATTATTTAAATCTCTTGGATATAATTGAAAATCTTTTGGTTTGTATTGTTTTTTTATGGTATTTGTTTTTATAGTTCCATCTGAATCTTTCCAACTTGAAGTTAAGGTCGTTTGTTCCTCCCAATAGATTTTTGGCGAAAGCAGATGTATTTTTTTGTCGTTGGCAGAAAAGTAAATTAAATCACCATTAGCAGAAATCTCAAAATAAGTATAATCTTTAACTCTTGAATTTTGATTTAGTATTTGATGTTTTGATTCACTTCCATTCCAAAAAATGCAACCTATTTTATTTTGATAGGTATAGTAAAATTTTTCATCGTGGTAAATAAAACCATTATTACCATCTACCTTAATTTCTGGCATCCACCAATAACTTATCCAATTATTATTACTCCAATGTATGCAATGAATTATACTATTTTCTGCTATCCAAAATATTCTGCCATATTTATCTTTCACAAGTTCTGTATTTGATTTTACATTTGTGAATGAGGTATTTACTGGCCCAAATCCAGATGCATTATTATTCCACCAATAGTTGCAAATCTCGTTATTAGTGCCAACGTAAAAAACATGGTTAGCATGATAAATAATATTTGAATAACTTCTTACTTGAGTTCCACTGCCTCCAATTAATCTTGAAGATGTAAAAGTATTAACATTTCTATTGATATAATAAATGTATCCATCATCGCCCACATAATAAATCCTTCCATTTTCATCAATTGTAAAGTTTGTTCCTGCCATTACATTCCGAAAAGAAGTATTCAAAACCCTATTTTGCCATCCATTACTGCTGTTCCAGTAATAACAGCAAACTTCGTTGTTTGTGCCTACATAGTATAAATAGTTGGGCGTTGATAATAGTGCGGAATTTTCTCTAGCTTTTATATCACTGCTACCATTATACACCCAATGAGTGAACCAATTATCCGATTTATCAACATAATAAATGATTCCATTATTACCGATAAAATATATCCTTCCAAATTCATCAATTGTGAATTTGGAATTTTTCATTATTTCCGGATTTGTTATGTTAATACTAATATCTTCCCAGGGATATTCCTGTGATTTTAGCATTAAAAAAGAAAACCCAAGAAATAAAATTAATAATATTCTTTTATACATGTTACATGAGTTTGTTTAAAAGAGACTGTCTAAAAAGGCAGCCTCTTGTTAAAGTTGATTAATTCAAAACGAACTTATTCCTGCGGATATTTTTTCCAGAATAAACCATCATATAGTATAAGCCACTCGGATATTCCGTTAAATTCAATTGGTGGTTTTCTGATAAATTATTAATATTCTCAATTTGTTGTCCATTTTGGTTGTAAACAACAAGTTTATCAATCTTAGTATTTGCGATAATATTAATAAATCCATCTGATGGATTTGGATATATAGATACTACTAATTCATCAGCATTTTCATCAGTAATTGATTCGATAAAATTATCTTCTGACAATGCGTTAGCACTTTTTAAGGATGAATAACAGGAAGAAATAGGATAAACTTTAAGGTCACCTATCTCATATTTTGGTTCAGCTGTCAATACACCACCCTTTTCAACTGAAAATCCCGAACCAAAAGTTATTGTTCGACCTGCATATAGTTTTAAATTTCCTCCAGAAGTTCCATTACCTTTTACTGTATAGTTTGAAGATGAAATAGTGCTTGATGTACTATATGACTTAACTTCTCCAATATTTACAGTTCCATTTGTAAGTGAAATTGCTGTACCACTCCAATTTCCTGTATATGATGTTTGGTTCATTCCTGGTGCAGATGCCCTAATATTAACAAGTGGAACATCGGAGTAAAAGTTAAACCTACCATCGGGTTGCGTAAATGTTTTTCTGTAATTATTCCAGCTTGCGTCCCATCCAACGATAATTCCACCAGCAATAGGTTGATTATTAGTGCCATTTAATAAACGACCTGAAATAATATAGTCTGAGTATCCTGAATAATTATAAAAACTAGATAGACATTCACAGTTATATGTCGGGGAATATGACTCAAAATTAGTAAATTCTTGTGCAGCAGGTTTGGGTGTTCCTTGAACTATCAAACTTGGGTCAGTAGTAGTTGTAGTTCCAGCGTGATTCAACAATCCAAGATAATCTTGTTGATATGAACCCCACCAAACTTCCTGATATTGCCACCATGAGTAACCATTTCCACCACAATTAATTGTTCTTTTTAATGTCTTTTCAGCAAAATCTCTTTGTTCTTCATAGGTCACAGACGTATTATCAGCAGCTAATCCAGTTTCACCTATTATCCATGGTTTATTCATATATTGTCCATAATAATATATTTCGTTTTGAACAGTTTCCGAACTTCCGTAAGGATGAAATGAAGCGAAATCAATAGGTAAAATATTTGGATCCCAACGTGATATTTCTGAGCTATTAGCAAAACCAACAGTCAAAAGTTGATTTGGTGCATGGGTGTCCATCATATCTCTCCAATTAGAAACTATTTGGCAGACATCGCTTTTATCGGACGTAATTTTATCTTCATATAATGGTTCATTAATAAAGTCATAAGCGAAGATTGTTGAGTTATACTTAAATTCGTCAAGTAACGAGTTCATATAAGCTTCCCTTATCGGGTCATTAAAAGGGCCAAGGTTTAATAATATTACTTTTAAACCTACTTCTTCAACTACATCAAGTATCTCCGAAATCAACTCAAAATGAACAGAATAATCAGGTTGTAAAGGAACATCAATACTTGATTGCCAAACACTATTTGAGGTAAATGCAGGGAATGCTAATTGGTTTCCATTAATATATTTTGGGCGTACTCCACATAAACGTATCGCATTAAATCCTAAATCGCGCAAAAGCTGCATATCAGCTTTTATTGTTTCCAAACAGTCGGTTTCGCCAGAACATTCAATATCGTTTGTGCTACCGTATCCATGACTGGGTACTGCCCAATAATTAGTACCATCTGTACGATAATTAACACCGTAGTTCATTACAACAGGGTAGTAATTCTCTCCCTGATACTTCAATGTGTTATTTTCCAAGTACACAAAATCTTGAGCAAATGTGTTCTTGGTTACCATCATTAAAGCAATAACTATAAATAATAGTATCCTATATTTCATGTTCATTGCTTTTATTGGTTAGTTTGATTGATTGAAGCTTTAAGGGATTCAATTTCTTTTTGTTGCTGAATAATATAAAGTGTTAGTTCTTCAATCTTTTTTAATAGAAGTCCGTCCATTTCAGCTAAGTTGAATCCTTCTTCGTTAACTTGGCTTTCTGAAGGAATACCAGGTAAATGCTTGTTGGTTTTTATGTAGTTCTCAACATCATTTATCTTCATTAGGCTGTAATCATGGTTAAAAACATGATCGTACCAATAAATTCCAAGAGCATCAGGGCGTACTTGAAAAGCTTCCGCATATATTTTCTTGGCGTTAACAATCCCATTTCCATAAACCCTAAATACTTCATTTGCATCTTTATTACAAATTGTCAAAGCTTTAGTATAATCTCTATTCACTTTTAAATAGAATGCGTGTGTCCAATCACTGCTTGCAGCATAATCTAACATCAATGTTGAAGCTTTAATACCTCCATTTACATGAAGAGGTGCAGATGGAGAAGTTGTGCCAATACCAACATTTCCATAAACATAAAGTCCTCTAGACGGAGGAGTAGCATAATTGCCAATCGATAACCCGCCATTGCTGTTTAGCCATAAACGAGTTGAGCCACTTAATTGTAAACGTAAGCCGTCTTGTCCACTACCAGCGTTAACATGAAGCTTTGCTGATGGAGAAGAAGTTCCAATTCCAACGTTTGTACTGGTCGGGTTTGCATAAAGTGTAGAAGTTCCAGTAGACCATGATTGTCCTTTGACTGTGCTAAACATTGCAACAGTCATAAATACCATAAATAGTGTTTTAGTAAAATTTTTCATGATAGAGTTAATTTTGATGATTATTATTTAAGTTGTTTTGCCTACTCATATAGCTTTTCGGCTTCCGCTTTTTATTTTCCAAAATATTTCAATATTTTTTCTAAATCAATTGTGTTAGCAATATCAAATAATTGTTTTTCGCTATTAATATTTTCAGCACTTACTTCAATGATAGCACCACCAACAATAACTGATAATCTAGCCTGTTTCGTAATATGATTATACAGCTTAACTGCCCTGAATTCTTTATAATCAGTTGGTTCTAATTCTGATTCAAGACGTTCAGTACTGCTGTTTGTGCAAATACTGGCAATTTCACACATTTTCTCAGGGGAATTTGAAATGCTAATAGAAATTAAAGAATTCATGTTTCCTATGTAACCTTCCTTATCCTCTTCATTACTATTGCTGAGGGGCTTTGAATAAGCCTGCTTCAATTCAATCCTTTTCCCAGAAATATATGATTTTGACAATTCAGCATTTTCATTATTGTTTGCTTTTGAATAATCCAAAACCTTTTCAGGTAACAGTTCAGTTTTCATGGTATTGAGTTGTTCGTTCTCGATAACACTAATTGCATTTTTAAGCTCCTGAACAGCTTCTTTATAGCTTTTTTGTTTTAATAACTTTTCAGCATTGTTAACTTCATTTTCGATTGTTTGCCCGTGCAGTAAAGCAACTGAGATTAATGCAAGGTTTAGTAAGATGACTTTCTTCATTGGTATATATTTTCGTTTTAAATGTTCCGCTTACTCTGTTTACGTTTTTCAGCTTCCCCGTTTTATTATATTATCTTGTTCGTCTCTCTTTTTCCGGTTTGTTCAGCCACAAAAAAGCGTGGAACTGAACTTACCACGTTGTGGGTTTCTAGCAAACCTCCGCATACGATAAGGCAACCCACGCCGTAGCGTGAGCATCCGTCATTATCCTTGTATGCCTTTTAAATCTGCCATAACGCACAACGATTCTTACTAAAATTTCTGGTACAATATTTTATTAAGAATCGTTAATCAAATCATATTCTGTTATTTATTCGTTTATTTACTTTCAATCCGTAACCAAAAATACTACTATCCGTTTTAAGCAAAAAATTATTTGTATTGTTTTTGCATAAATATTTTAACATTTTGCTGTATCCCTTTTACTGTCGGGACTTAGAAATTCTAAAGAATATTTTGTTATTTAAAATGAATGGTTTTGCAAATAGTCAGAATGAAATTCCAATCCACAATATAATAAACTACAGACAAACATAGCAATGATTTTTCAGTAGCAGCATTTTATGACACATTACTCTTCCACTATGCACTAATATCAACTTATCGAAAAAACTAATAGAAATAGCCGATCCCAAAGTTTGTTGGATTACAATCTATCCAAAAAACACTTAATATCAGTAAATAAACCTTTAATTATTGTAGGATTTGTCATCTTGATTTTCTGGCTTAAATAATTCTGAGATACTTGTATTTTAATAAGTGCTTTGGTAAGTTTCCCCAACTCATTTAAAATTTCACTTTCCGGTGATGGTGATTTCTGTATTTTTACATCCAAACTACTGATTTGTTGTAGTTGTTTCAAGAGTTCTTTATACTCCTCCTGCATTTTTTGGAACTCAATGACAGTTCCACCCATGTCGGGGTGTAGTTGCTTTGCTAATTTTCGGTAACTTATTTTGGCTTGCAGTAAATCGGTTATACCATTGAAATATTTCATAAGTGTATGTTTATTTTATTAAGTCTTATGGAACTGATGTTTCATAGCTGTTCAAATTCTTCGATTGTGATACAAAAGTGTTCCAGGATTAAAAGAAGTTGGTGTTTGTTGTAATAATGGCGTTTGGTGTGTCCGGAATTTGCTATTTGCTCTTTTAATTGAGGGCTTAACTCTATATCTCGTCTGAGTTGCTGCATAGCTGCATCAACAGAAACGCTATCAGGGTAAAGTTTTTTCACCAACTCTTGTTTCAATATGGTTCTGCGAATTATCATAGCGTTAGATTAGGGTTGAAAAATAAGCAATAACACACTAGAAATATTGAAAAAAGCAGATTTACAGGGTACTTTTCCAGTGCTTTTAAGGGCTTTCGGTTTCTTTTTAGATTATACAGGCTACTTTTGAGTTCTTTGAGAACATATATTAAATGCTTTTTTGAATATTGTCTATTTTGAAGGGTGCTTTTCAGGTGCTTTTGTAACTCTCTATAAAATTGTAGACGACTTTCCGTTGTGTGAATGATTTTAATGCCTGTTTTTTGGCAACTGTGTGAAAAAAAAGACCGTTTTTGAAAAAAAATGGTATTACCGAGAGAATACGGATATGTTACCCAACTATTACCAAGAATAAAACAAAGAATAAAGTAACAAATGGTAAAACCCCAAAGGGCTACAAACACGAAAAGCCTCGATATGAGGCTCATTTTAAATGAATTGGAAAATATTTTGGGCATAATCTATATTATTACACCCTTGACAATTAGCTTGTTAAAAATACGAAAAATATTTATATCATAAATTAGTTTTGTGGTTACTTGCTTTGTTCCAGAGAACTTATTTCCATCATTTTTATTATCATAGATTGAATAATATCATCTTCATCATTATCAGTCCCCTCGCATTTTAGTTTTGCAATTAAGGTTATCAGCTTCATAACATCCAAATTGTTTTCCGATAATAGTTGAACCAACTTATCTAATACAACATTGCTTTGATTTAGAAAATCTTTGGAAGATGAAAAGACGATTTTATCGGCTTCGTCTTTTATAATATCGGTGTCCAATAACTTTAAAGATTCGTTTACCTCGCTCTTTAGCCACACATATAAATCTTTCATATTATCATGTATTAAAAAAGAAGCGTGGCACTGAAACCACTCGTAACTAAGGTATCGCCAAACACCCAATCGCAAAGCAGTACAGGCCACGCCCGTACTTATGCTCATTGCGATGTTTAAAAATTGGCGATTTCTAGTTACAAGAGTTTAAGTCTTAATGTATTATAATATGTCGTTGCTTCTTTTTAGTGTATTTTCAAATTATAAGTTTTTTAATATTATTTGTGGCAAAAATAATGATTTGAAAGCCAATTCTTTAACAATATGGCAATAAAAAGAAATAAACAGGGTTTATTTAGCATTAAAAGCAATAAGATTAATTAGAATGAAAACCATTTTAAGAGTAACATTCGATAATGCAAGATTTAAGGAATTTACAATCGAAAATCCGGGGCATATTCCTTCTCATGGTGAGATATTCAATTGTAAATGGGATGATTTTATTGAAGATAAGGATCAGGTAAAATTAATTGATGAAATTGAGGAAGAAGACTGTTGGATTGTTGAAAGGTTTTCGAGTAAATATAGTAAAGAAGAAACCGTGTGTCAGATTATACTGCATCTATCACACGATTTTTCAAAAAATACTTCATCGAGCAAATTAAGATGATTAAAACAGAGCAATAAAAAACCCGGTATCAAAACTGATACCGGGTGGAATTTATATCAATATGCGTTTATTGCATGTTTTCTTTCCGTAATTGCTGTACTTGTTTATTGCTTAATCCGGTCATTTTACAAATATATTCATCTGTTGCACCTTCATTTACCATGTTTACAGCAATACGCTTTACAGCCGAAAATTCCAAATCTCGTCTTGCTTCGGCAAAAGCATCTTTTGTTTGTACTGAAATTGTTTCCATAATCTCATCAATTTTATCTGATTCCATATCAGAAACTTTATACAAATATAACGCTATTTTCTGAAAGATTGTTTCGTCAATCTCCTTTAACTGACTGAACATCTCTCGTGCCAAATCGGGGTTGTTTTGGATAAAACCAATAAGATTATCGCTCCGCTTCATAAACCATACTGCTACCTTTACACTTGGTCGCTTAAAGTGACGAATTATTGCATGGTCTTCAATATCTTTGGTGTCGAACAGGGCATAATCGAATAATGGCACAAAACGTTTAAGTTGCTCCGGAACTTGAACAAAGCCCGAATCTGTCCATTTACGTTTGCCATGATAAAATACCATAGTAATAACAGGGGTAAGTTTCTGTTTGTTGGCAACCTGATTCTCCCACACATTCAGAATATACCTCAATAACTGTAGGTGTATATTTTTGTCGGGATAGCTTTTGTGTTCGTACAGTAATGAAATTTTAATATTGGTATGACCATACAGCATATTGCACGAAATATCTTTGAAATACGGTGCAAGTTCATGGTCAACAAACTCTGTTGGGTCGTAGTTCAAACTTTCAATTTTTAATCCTTGCAATACATCTTGTGGTAAAGAGCCATGAAGTAAGTCGGCAAGGTTCTCTTTAACCGAAAAGAGACTTTTAAAAAAGTTGTCGTGAATGTTATTGTTTTTCTGTACGTTATCCTTGTTTTTCATTCTTTTAATATGTTTTGAATTGATATTTTAATTTTCAAAAATGTGTTTTCTACGACCTATGGTATTTTTTAAAAAGTGTCCTCACTCCTCATTTTCGAGCTAAACGCCACATAATCAATATTATAAAATGAGGACAGTGAGGACGAGTGAGGAAAGAGAGCTGTTTTTCCTCACTTGTCCCTCAATTATCCTTATATTTCCTCACACGTCCTCACTTATATTAATAGAAATAAAGTATAATATATTATATATCAATGTATTACTATATATCACTCTTATTAAGTGAGGAAATGAGGACGATTTTTGCACTAATACCATATTAGTAGAGATAGAAGCATATTTCAAATTATTTATAGTTACAGACTAAACCTTTCCAGTTCAATCCCCTGTTCTTTTAGCATATCATAATTCATGATGTAAGCACTTGTTCTGTTTTTTCCGAACGTTACATTTTTTTTCCGATAGTCAACAAATGAGCGATGTTTTTTCAGGTACTCCCCAACAACAGCCTGGTCAAGAACAGTTAATCCTTCTTTACGTGCTTGTTCTCTGTACAAACCATGAATAGCACCAACTCTTAGTTGAAGATGTTTAACATTATTTTCGGCATGAACAATTTTATAGTGCATATCCTCGGTTAGCTTATAAAGGTTAATTAAGGATTGTAGTACATGAAGGTATTGTTCCACTTCATCACTCTGGTTTTGTACCGATATAGTAAGTTTTGCGGAGCGGATTAAGGCAGATTTTGCAGAATGATAATCAAAGGGAAACTTTAAATCGGAATGTTCCATTAGTATCTTCATTGGTGTAAGTACCGATGAGATATTAAGTACCGTTCTGCGGTCAACACTATCATATTCCCTTGTCAGTTCCTCCATAACTTCTGAACTGATTTCTGGTTCTTCCTTTGAATAATGTTCCTCAATTAAAATGCGGTAATCAAATACAGAACATGTTATATTGGTAAATTGTAAACTTTCTTCGGCTGCTTTAAATGATTTAAGGTCGGAGTAGTTACCTCGGTTGGTATCGTCAAATTCACCCAATAAACTACGGCTACTCAATGCAGGGTCTTGTGTTGGTAAATCCTGACCGCTGATAATTCCCGAACCTCTGGGTTTTGCTATTCGTGTTTCGTTACCGCCTGATTTTACACCTGTAAGCTTACCATTGCGGTCGGCAATACCTTTTAAAGTTTCAATGGTGTTCTTGTGAATGCTGTTTTTGTACTCATTGCCCCAAAACGGATGGTTGGTTGTAGAATCCATACTACGCTGCATACCTGTACTGGTACTGCCTGATGCTAGGTTAATGCCATCCTCCATTGGTGGCTTGCCAAACATATACATGATGCTACGAGCTGCTGTACTTTTACCCGATTGGCGTTTACCAAAAAGGAACAACAAAGGGAAATATCCAAAATTGGCTTTATAAATTAAATCACTGAAAATAGTTGCTATGTAATAAGCTATCAGTAATTCGGAATTACCGGGATAAACCTTTGTCATAGAAGCAGCCCATTTAGCAAAACTCCAATTACTGCCTTTTAACGGCTTCACATATTTTGAATTCTCTTTGAATGGGTTACCACCTTCGGAACTACCGATTTTAAGAGCTTTGCCATAGGGAAGATAAAAGAAATGAAGCAAATGTACCTGGCCCTGTTTTATGCTACTCTCCAATTTTTTCTTACCGTATCTGCCTATAAATTCTGCGGTGGTATTGAGTACATGGAAAGTGTCGTTAATACGAATCTGGCTTTCGGGTGGCACATTATCAAATTCATCCATATTGTTTATTTGGGTAGTATGGGTAGTGATACCGAACTCATCAATGGGATGAAATGTCTTATTATAATACAATCCGTTTGCAAACACCCAAAAACTATTTTTATCATTGTAGCCAATACGTTCCAGTTCTTTAGCTTCGGGTATGCCAAGAAGTTTTACGTTTTTAATATTGTCGAGCTGGCTGTCGTTGCCGTACCAAAAGAAACCATGACGGCGGTGTACTTGTTTCTTGAAAGAAGCTGGGGTGCAAAAATCATCGGACGAAATAATAGCAAGGCGTTTACGTCCGTATTGGCTCATCAAACGTAAAACATATTTCAGGTCTGTTCTGCCTTGTGGGTCTTTATGAAAAACACAAAACAGGGCTTCAAAAGTAAAGTTGGATATTTGTTTTGGATTTTTGCCCTCTACTGTCCAGTAAGCACCATCGTTTTCGTAAAATTGATTCTCTAAAAGGTTTTCCTGTTGTTCCTTTTTCAGTTTGATAATATCGCTGATGTTTTCCTGCTTCTTCTTTTTCTCCTTTTTTTCGGTTGGCTGACTATAATCCTTTAATGCATCCTGCCATGCTTTCTTTGGTTTGATTAGTTCCGATACAAAATCGAGGTACACCTCCTGGTCAGTTCTGTCGTAATAGGCAATGAGCGATGCAATGCGTTTAATGGCTTCGGATTTCTTAACAGGGTCATTGGCAAATTTTTCGCTATACGATTCTGTTTTAAACACAATGTAATCCGCTTGTTTTTCAAGATGCTGAAGAAATATTTCTTTGGTGGTAAAAGTTGAATCCGGGTCTTGTTTTTCAGGTAGTAATATTACCGACACATGGAATTTATTCTTGATTAATATTTCTGCATTTCGGTCGGTTGCTCTTAATCCTGCTGCATCTCCATCAAATATTAATGTTGCTTTGTTTGTATATCTTTTCAGGAGCTTTGCCTGTTCATTTGTAAGCGAAGTTCCACAAGTAGCTACTGTATTTACAGCATCAGTATCGTGCATTCGTAGCACATCGGAATAACCCTCGACTATATATGCTCTGTCCTCATTTTTTATAGCAAATCGTGCCACATTCAAAGCATATAATTCATTCCCTTTGGTATAGATACAGCTTTCAGGAGTATTCATATACTTAACTTTTGGGTTATCGTTCAGGTCACGCCCTGCAAAAGCTATTGTCTGCCCTCTTGAATTGGAAACAGGGAATATCAATCGGTTTCTAAAAAAGTCATATATGCCTTTATCATTACCTTTCAGCACACCTATTTCTTCAAGTATCTCGGTTTTTAAACCTTTTTCTCTTGCATGAGCTAGTAGAACATTTCCATTAGGAGCGTAACCAATATTAAAGCTGCCGTTTTCGGGAATGGCAAGGTTACGTTCCTTGATATACTCTTGGGCTACTTTGTGGTTTACCTGTTCCAAAAAGAACTTTTCAATGATGCTACAAGCTATTTTTAAGCTTTCTTCATGCTTGAATTTGGCTTCATCGAAATTGGTACTTTTCTTCCATTCAAAACTGATGTTCAGAATCTTTGCACCAATTTCAACCGCCTCTTTAAATTCAACGTTTTCATGTTCTTTTATAAACTCAATTGCATTACCACCTTTATCACAACCAAAGCACTTATAAATACCCTTTGCCTGATTTACACTAAATGAAGCTGTTTTTTCATTATGAAACGGACAACAAGCTTTGTAATTACTCCCTGCTTTCTTTAGTTTGATAAAACTGGAAACAACCTCGTAAATTTCATCATTGATTTGTTCTATAACCCTTTTTGCATCCATTGACTACCAATCTTTACCAGTAAATAATTCACGGTTACTACTATCGAGGCTCATAAAAAAATCGTGAACATTCCCTCTGAATTCATAAAACTTACCTAATAAGTGAAATCCCATTGACGAACCCCAAATTTTGTCGAACAACAAGGCAATATCTTTTCTTGATTCCTCAATCATACCCTGAACTTTAATGCCGTCAAACGGCATAGAGGTATGACCGTATTTTTCATAGAAGCTTTTTATCCTGTTGTCAAAATAGTTTAGCTTGGAGACTGTGTTATGAGGTAATGCTATCATTGTGATTAATTTGGGAATTCTATTGATAGTTGCCTTTTGTTCATCTGCCATTCATCAAAGGTCATTTCTTTGACCTTGTTTAGAGCCTTTCGGGCTTCATCGAGCAGCTTCTTTGTGTTACCAAAATCATTACGAATTCGTTCAACTTCTTCCATTTGCTTTTCAAGAGCAACTTGCTTTTGTTCCAGGAACTCACTTTGGTCAGTATAATGGTTGAACAAGGCTTCGTAGCATTCGAGCCTGTATTTAATGATTTGTTCTTTAGCTTCCGCTTTTACGTTTTTGGGGTTTATTGTGAATAACCAACCAAATGCAAATTTGAAAGGAATACAAGCCATTTCACGTTCCTTACCATCGGCAGCAACTATGCCCTTGAGCAACACAGTTGAACCTAATATCTCATCACTTTTTATTTTTTCTAATTGACTTGAATAGTTAACATCTAAAGCTTGACATATCGGTTTAATTGGTACTAGCTTTTCTTTACCATCAATAAGCATTATGCTTACATCTTTGATTTTTGCTACTGTTTTTGTTGTTTCTTTTACTTTCATAATCGTTCATTATAAATTATTAATATCTTAAAATGGCAGGGCTGCCCTTGCACAACCCTACCGGAACCACGCTAACTGCCAAGGGAGGTTATTATTTGCTTAATCTCTTTATTGCTTGTTGGATGAAAAATTGTCTCCAATTTTAAGTCCATTGCTACGGTTAATTCAATCCGTGACATAATGCTTTCTTTCCAATTTGGAAGAACATAAACCGCCTGGCTTTTCTTCAATAGCTGAACACGACTGTCCAATTTGTCTGTCCAACTCATTTTTGTAAAAGGCATTTCAATTGGGTTTACAACTGCACATTTCAATGACTTTAGTTTGGCTTTTATTTTATCGGTATCAACCAAGCTTTTAGAACTGTCTTGGGGTATATCGCCCCCACATATATAAATAGTCGTCATTATCTACTTTTTTACAATGTTCAAATCCTTACATATATGGCTCTCCGGAATAATTTGTTTATTCGTTTTTTTCTTCAAAAAGAGTTTAAAAAATGAGAACCCTATTTCTTGTTTATTGCTTTTAGTTTTTCTTTCCTTCTTTTCCTTCATAGAAGCTATGGATTATAAGTTTGCAATAACCAACTACACGTTACTCTTTATTTCATCTAAGGAAGAATGACGACCTGCTCTAATCCAGTCTTCAATTTCATTTAATTTGAAAAGCAAAATCTTACCGCCCGGTTTATAGAAGGGAATCTGCTTATTATATACCCTGCCATAAATGGTTTTAACACTTTCCCCTAATAACTTAGCTAATTCGGCAGCATTAACATAATCAAAGCCCATTCCGGCTTTATGCTGTACTTTTATTAGTTCTGAAACCTTTTGATTTAGCTGTTCAAGATTCTTCAAAGTTTCAGCATTGAAACACTTTTTTTCATCCATATTCTTGCTGTTTTTTTTTGATTCAAAAATTCGATAACAAGTATAGGGCAACAGCATACTTATTTCCAACGTCGGACTATCCGATATTTTTAAACTATTTTCTTACAGACTGAATATATGTGTATTACAAAGACGAAATTTTAAAGAAAGACGAAATTTTGGCAAAAACGTCGGATACTTATTTTACTCAGATAGCAATAAAAAGAAACAAATGGTAATCGGCATTTTTGCAAATTATCGAGTTACTATTTCAATTATCACTTTTTCGATGTCGCCTATGGGTAAATTACGTTCCTGAAAATGCAAACGGATAACTTCAAGGTCAACTAAAAGGTTCTTATCATTTTTTATGTAAGGGGCTTTTTCCATGAGTCTGTAGAAGTATGAATTTTTGTAATTATCCACATCAATGCCATTTACAAAGCATAAAAAACGGGCAAGTGTAGAGTTCCCAACATCTACCCGTAGTTTTAATCCTAAAAGCCTAAAAAGAAAGTAAGCCCAAAGTACCTGTTGGGCACTTGACAGTTTTAAGATTGCTTCATGGGTTCTCGGTTTTATTTGTTGAAGATTTGGAAAAGCAATAACGTTTCCATTTGATTTGAAATACTTGAGAAATTGGAGTTTCCCAAAATAGTCACTAAAAAAATTATAATAGTCCTGGGGATTTGTTGACGAAAGGTCAACGATGGGTGAGTAGTAATAAATTTCTAATGCCTTTATATGAAAGGTCTTTTGCTTGAAATTTATGACATCTTGTAATCTGACTTGTTTATTGCCGGGAGTAATCCATTGTAGGAATGGTTTTGGCTTTATTCGGATTTTTCCGACCTGTAGGTAACAAAGTTCTCCTTCGTTATTATATACTTCAAGTCTTTTAAGGTGAGTATTTGGAGGTAGGAATAAAAATGAGAAGTATTTTTCTTTGATAGTTACATACCTTTTGGTATGCTGCATTCGCTCCCTTATTATCAGGGCTTTTTCAATTATACTATTTATATCATCCGATTGTACGATAAAATTATAATCAAAGAGTTTCATTAACTCAGTTGGAAATGGAGCTGTGGGTAAATGTGTTAATTTCTCCACAAGGTTTTCCATATTGGATTCCCATACCGTTGATTCTTTTGCCTTTCTATAACCTTGTAATAAGTTCTCAAAAACAGTAAGGCAATCCTTTTCAAAATTCTCCGCAACAATTCTCTGTTCTATCATCATAAGCTTCTTTTAAAATATTAATTAATAATGGCTTATGATTATTCTCATACTCAACCGAAAGCTATGTCAATTTATCATTTCAGAATTCTCATATTAATGAATAATGTTTTCATGTCATCTTCTCTGTTACCAATGAGTTTAACCATAAGTAAAATTTTGTGGTAAATAATTTTCATTGGCTGCAAAAATAATATTTTGAAAAAGAAAAGACTTAAATGAAGTCGATTGAAAAAAATGGAGAGCAGAATTTAAGGAAATTGAAAAAAAATTAAAAATTTTATTTTCTTTTTTCTTCCTTATTTTACGACAAATAGTATGCTAATTTGTATGATAGGCAAGATTTAAATCTAACCTGAAAGCCTCTGTATAGTTCTGTATATGTGATAGTTATTGTTTATTTATTTTTGGTTCGGCTATACTTTTTATACATTGTTAGCAACTGGGCTTTGTCCTTTTATTTGATTTTTCAAGTCTTGTTTTACTTCTGAAATCAACTCTTCATATTCACTTTTTAAATGACCATTATGCTCAATCATTTGAGTGATTTCATAATTGTCACCACCATTTTGTCTACGATAATCTACCAGTAATAACTTACCAATCTGATAGTTGCCAAACTGACTCAACGTATCACTGAGCCTTTCATAATGCGTATTCTCTATAAAAAGTGATGCCTTTTCAATTTCATTTTTAGTTTTCTTTAATTGTCTTACAAATCTTTCCATATTGCGAGAACTTGCTTCAACCCATAATTCATCTGCAAGAACCTTTAAATCGTGTAGACTTGACCAAAGAATACTATAGAGCTCAAACTGCTTATCAGAGTACCGAAGAGTTGTTTGTTTCAAAATGTCAAGTTGAGATTGGTAAGTATTGATGTCATTTTGAAAACTTGCTCTTATTTTCTGTTCGTAACGTTTGGCAAATAACTCTCCTATGAACTTTGAAAATCCAAGGATAATAGCTCCAGCACCTCCGAGAGAAACTAAAAGTCCTGTAATTATCTTAAAGATATCTTCCCATTCCATATGTTAATCGTTTTTATTAGTTGGATTTAAATCATTAAATAAGCTTAGTTGCGATTTCTCAGCTTCTTTTTTGTGTCTAAAGCTTTTGCCTTGTTTCGTTTCTACAGTTATACCATCATAATGTCGTTTTAGAACTGTTAAAACAGAGTAATTTGAGAAATAAATATTACCCATATCATCTATTTTACGAGAAATTTCAAGTACACAATCAATGAAAGTCCCATTTTTAAAGGAGACACCTTCATCTATTACTCGATTTTTGAAAAGTTTGTCTTTCATTGAAAAATCAATTGGTGTCGATTCAGCATTATAGAATCCTTTCCATTTAAACTTTCCTTTCTTTAAAACTGGTGAGATTATTTCAATCGTAGCATTCTCATCAGTTAACGGTTCTAAGTCCTCACTCTCAAGTATGAAATTACCAAAATCACTTCTCTCAACTATTGCAGGCTTTTCGATAGGTTTATTTTCAATATCAAGTTTTACTGTTGATAGTTTTTTTACTTTTGGATATTTGGATAATAGCTTATAAAAGTTTGACTTATGCTTAATAACCTTAATGTTTTTGTTCAAGACATAATCAAGCCTGTCAAGGTTTATCTTTTCTTGTCCAATATTTTTTTGTGCTAATTCAGCTCGCAATAACTCTAAGTTTAATTCCTTCTCTTCAATTGTTAACTGCTGTTCTAATCTGTCAAGTTTAGACTTTTTAGGTGGAACTCTTGATAGAATCAATGCCAACACAGCAACGAGAAAATTTGAAACGTTAATTAATTGCTGTCCATCAACACTACCTAGAACAATCCAAAGCTCCTTTAATCCACCTTCTTGGTATGCTTCAGTCTCAGTCTTTATATTAATATTTAGCTCCTTAGATACAGAAGTTAGGATTTGAAGTATTTCATTTTCGCACTTATTTCTTATGACAGCATCCATTGAATGATTATCATCATCTTCGAAATAATAATGCAATTCAAGTTTGTTTTTCATTTCCATTTCTGTCATAGTGCAGTGGTTATTTTTGCCTTGTTGCTAACGAGTGGCAATATGGCATGAAGCGGATTGCGAGGTATTCACAATCAAACCGAGACGAAGCCGAAACGGGCTAAAGCCGCCCCAATTAGGCACTTCACCGCTTTTTGCTATATTGCATGTTGAACTAAATCCCTGCGGGATAGCTTTTCAAATATATACATAATCTATTTTTAAACCATAGTGTATGTCATTTTTGTTCTATTAAGATTAAATATTAAACATCTTATTATGAGAACAAAAAAAGGATTTACCATTGTGGAACGTGCCATTACAGCAGTTCCTGAATTTGCACAGGTACAAACAAAACTTAGTCAGCAGGTTACTTTGCGTGGGCAGAGTGAAAGTACACTAAACAACTACATCAGGCGCATAGCGTTGTTTGTGCTGCACTTCAATCAACTCCCGGAGCATATTAATGAAGATGAGATTAATGAGTATCTCGTAGCTCTGGCACGTGATCCCAAATCACCATCGCGTAGCAGTTTTAAGCACATGGTGTATGGTCTGCGATATTATTACCGACTGCTGGGAATGAATAAAAAAGCCATTGCCTTACCTGCGCTAAAGGGCGATACCAAACTGCCCGTGATACTAAATCGTTATGAGCTAAAAGAGCTTTTTTCTGCCCCTACATTGCTCAAACAACGCATTGTGCTCACGTTGATCTATTCTGCCGGATTGCGTGGACAGGAGGTGATTAACTTGAAAATATCGGATGTTGATTTTGAGCGAATGACCATTCATATTCGGCAAAGTAAATATAAAAAAGATCGTATTGTACCACTGTCGCCAACCATGTCTA
>JAQIBR010000173.1 GCA_027858955.1 Bacteroidales bacterium | reverse complement strand
GAAGTTAAACTTACTTTTTTTAGTTTTCCATTTCCTGTTCAACATCCGGTAAAAGTCGATTCAACCATCTCAATACCAACCTTATTGTCGTTGGCAGCAATGAAAGCCTATGCTTTGGGACGTAGGGCAAAATGGAAAGATTATGTAGATATCTATTTTATTCTTCGGGATTTTTATACAATTGAAGAAGTATCTTTAGAAGCAAATAAAATATTTGGACAATTGTATTCTGAAAAATTATTTAGGGGACAATTGGCGTTTCATAAGGATATAGACTATTCCGAATCAGTAGAATTTCTCGTGACACCAGTCTCTAATGACGAAATTAAAACATTTCTTACCGACAAAGCGATTGATATTTTTTGAAAAAAGGCTTACATACAAAGAAAAACGCGGTACTTTTAGGCTTTTTCGTTATTTGATGCGCTGGTAGATTTGTGATATTTATCTAATAAAATTAAAAAAATGCCACCAAAGCACCAACACACAAAATACCCACCAAAGATTAATTTATGAGATTAAGGTTATATTTATCTCAACAATGTATACAAGACTCTAATATTTAGGCATTTGAAATTAATCAATTAACGTCTAGGACACTAATTATTTTACAGTTTTCATTATTGTCAAAGCTATAAAAAGGTTTGCGGATTAACATTTCAATTTTGGTGAGGTTTACCTTTGGTGAGGGCTAAAGCCGTTGGTGCTTTAGTGATTTTGTGGCAAAAAATATTTCCAGCGCATTAAATAGTGAAAAAGCCTACTTTTAACTCCTTGACTCAATTTCTCCATCAATCAAATTTTTCTACTTGCAACCAGCAACACTTTCGAATAAAATCCCTAATTTTAGAAATTTCTCCAATACTACAGATATGAACAAGAAAATCATCCTAAGCCTTATAATTTTAATTAGCTTTAGTTTCGTTATTTCGGCACAAAGTGTTTCACCAGTAATAATGGCTCAGATCAATTCTGAATTGAAAAGCCGTGGACTTACCGAAACAGAAGTCCGCACACGTTTACTTTCTGAAGGAATTGATTTGGAAAATATTCCACCAGATGAATTACCACAATACCAAACTAGGGTTACTGCCATTTTGGATAAGATGGAAGCAGAAAAAAAAGGAACAACTAATGCAGCTGCTGCAGAAGTTACTACCGGACCTATAGTTGCAAAACCTATTGTAATAGAGCCTGCAAAAGAAATTATCACCCAGCCCGAAACTACAAAGGAAGAGGCAGTTGCAGAAGCCGCACAACGAGTAATAACTGCAGATGTTAAAAAAGAAGGCCCGGCAAAAATTTATGGACATTCTTTATTTAAAGATCAAAGTCTCGATGTTTTCCGTACTACTGATGGAGCCTTGGCTCCAGAGACTTACATTTTAGGAGCCGGTGATGAAATCAGAATTAGCATTTTTGGGGCTTCACAAACTGATATGCAATTTTTGATCAATAACGAAGGATATATTCAGCCTACAGGTATGCCAAAGATTTTCCTTCAAGGCCTCTCTTTGTTGCAAGCACGGGCATTATTATATAAAAGATTATCAGTATCTTATACTTTCAGGTCCGATCAGTTTGCATTGACCATTGCCACAGCTCGTACAATAATGGTTAATATATTTGGAGAGACAAAAATTACAGGTGGTTTTACTATATCTGCACTTAACTCTGCTCTAAATGCATTAACAGCAGCAGGCGGGCCAACGGATATAGGTAGTGTACGTAATATTCAGTTAATTCGTGGAAATAAACGCTCTGCTATTGATTTGTATGCTTTTATGAACGACCCTGCTATTCAAAGTAAATTCGATTTACAGCAAAACGATATTATTTATGTGCCTGTTGCTCAAAACCTTATTAGCATTACAGGTGCTGTTAAACGAGCTATGCGTTACGAATTGCTTCCTACAGAAAATCTTAAGGACCTCATTCGCTATGCCGGAGGTTTAAATGTAGATGTATACCCTGATTTTGTTCAAATTCAACGTTATATCGATGGCGAAATCAGATTGCAAGAATTCAATCTGGCTGATGTTTTAAAAAACAAAATCAACGTAGCTCTCCATAATGGAGATATCGTTCGTATCAAATCTATCGAAAAACCAATTGAACAATTTGTCGAGATCTCAGGAAGTGTTTATTATCCAGGCAATTATGATATTCAATCAAATTTTACATTAAGCAGTTTGTTAGCTAATGCCAAACCCACTACACAAGCAAAAACCGACTTGATTTTTATTGAGCGCATTCGTCCTGATGAAACAGTGGAGGTTTTAACCATAGCTTGGGAAGACTTTCAAGATTCAGGCAAAGATTTTAGATTAATGGCTCGCGATCGTATTCGTGTTCCACAACTGGCCAGCTATCGTGATGTAGAAACAATTTCTGTAAAAGGATATGTACGATCACCCTTCGAAAAATCTTTTTCTTTGACTGATAAGCTCACCCTAAAACAAGCCATAGAGATAGCCGATGGATTCAAGGCAGATGTTAATCCTATTGCTTATGTATTACGCAAGAATTTATCGAATCCAGAAGAAAAAGACTATATCCGAATAGAACTTGAAAAAAATGATGATTTTCTTTTACAAGCTGGAGATGCTTTGACTATCTACGATAAAAAAACATTTACCGACCAAGCCACCATTGCCGTTAGTGGTAATGTCCGCATTCCGTTTGAACAAACATTTTCTGTAAACGACAACTTAACAGTTAAAAAAGCAATTGAGTTAGCCGGTGGACTAAAAGCTACTGCCTACCCGATTGCCTACATCTTCAGAAGCGACCTCTTCAACCCGGAAAAAACTGAATATATTAGAATAAATCTAGAAGAAGCAGGTAATTTTGTTTTAAAACCCGGCGATCGCTTAAACATATACGACAATAGTCTCTTTACAAATATAGGTGAAGTTCGCGTATTTGGCGCAGTAAATAGTCCAAGGGAATTTACTTTCGATCCAAGTCTCTCTGTAAAAGACGTAATTACAGCTGCTGGCGGATTTGATATTGGAGCCGCTCAGAATAGAGTAGAAGTTTTCCGTACTATTCTTTCTCCAACCGAAAAAACACGTTTGGAGATGATTACTCTGGAGCTTGATTCCAATTATCAATTAATTAATCCTACAATTTTTAATCTACAACCTTACGATCAAATCGTTGTGCGAATGACTCCTGAATTTACATTAGGACGTTTAGTCCAAATTACCGGACAAGTTAAATACCCCGGCACCTATGTTCTCGAATCAAAAGAGGTTCATTTGAGTGAACTAATCAAAAATGCTGGAGGATGTTTAGACGAAGCCGATAGCAGAGGAAGCAGACTGTTTCGAACCTACAATAATCGAGGAAGTATTACTATGGATATTAAAAAGGCTGTCCGAAATGAAGGAAATGCAAAATTTGACCCAATTTTATTTGAAGGCGATGTGATTAATATCGAAAGAAAAGAAAATACAGTAGAAATTCGGCCCAATGCAACAAGGCTAGCAGAAAGTACACTTGCAGAAACCGGAGAAACTCTAAATGTAGTTTTTCAAGGCAACCGATCTGCAAGATGGTATATTAAAAATTATGCCGGCGGTTTTGCAGAAAGAGCCGATAAAAACTCCGTAACGGTAATATTAAAAAACGGGCAGGTAAAAAGCACAAAAAATCCTTTATGGGTTTTCCGTAATTCTCCAAATGTCGAACCTGGCTCTATGATCAGTTTGCAAATGAAACCACCAAAAGTGGAAAAAGAATCTACCCGCGAAAAAACCAGCTGGGGTGAAGTTTTTGGAACTACCCTCTCGGCAGTAACTACAGCACTTACAGTTTTGGTGTTGGCGAAGCAACTATAGGAGCTAGAGCAGAGGGCATGGAGCGAAGGGCAAGGAGCAGAGAGCAGAGAGCAGAGAGCAGAGAGCAGAGAGCAGAGAGCAGAGAGCAGAGAGCAGAGAGCAGAGAGCAGAGAGCAGAGAGCAGGGAGAAAGGATAAAAGCGCGAATGTGCGAACTGGCGATGGAGCGAAAGGGCGAAAAAAGGCGAAGATGCGACTGGGAGATCTGGCGATTAAGAAAATCAAATAAAAAATTTAATGGCAATAATAAATTCAGCAAGGGAATTAGATGTTTATAAATTAGCTTATAAAGCATCAATGGAGATTTTTCATTTGACCAAAAACTTTCCTACTGAAGAAAAATATGACTTAGTAAGCCAAATCCGTAGATCTTCAAGGTCGGTGCCTGCCAACGTAATTGAGGCTTGGCGAAGGAGAAGATACCCAAAAAACTTCGTGTCTAAACTTAATGATTCAGAAACCGAAGCCGATGAAACAAAATACTGGCTTGATGTATCCTTTGATTGTAAGTATATTGATAAAGAAACTCATGACCGACTATACGATCAATATGATCACATACTTGCAATGCTAGTTAAAATGATAAAGAATCCCGAAAAATGAAAACTGTAATCAAGTTCAATTTAGCAGCTCGCTCCATCGCCAGCTCTCCAGCTCGCAGTTACGCCTGCTCATCATGAATAATATTGACAAGCAAACGCACTACAAATTATATGATAATTACGATCATATCCTTTCAATGTTAGTCAAAATGATAACTAATCCTGAGAAATGGAAATTATAATCAAGCTCAATTCGCAAGTTCGCCCCATCGCCCCATCGCCAACTCGCCAATTCTCAGTTTCGAATAATTTAAAACACACCCCCCTATGACACAACAAAATAACCTTCCGCCTCAATACCCTGCTACCGAGGATGAAATCGACCTTATCTCCCTCGCAAAGACCGCCTGGACCAGAATAAAGCTGAGAGCAAGGAGCTTAGCGCAGAGCGTAGAGAGCAAAAGGAAACAAGCATAAAGCATTATCGATATGAAGAGAAGTATTAAATTTCGTTTTGAAAATTTTGACATGTGGAAACTTGCTGTGGAAGTAAGCATTCCTTTATTTACGATCGCCAATCAATTGTCAGAAATGAAAAAATTTCGATTTTCTGACCAACTCGATGGAGCGGTGCTTTCAATAACAAACAATATAGCCTGCCCTGTGAAATAATTACACGCTCATGTCCTTTTATTATGTATACATATTGCAAAGTTTAAAAGATAAAAAATTCTATACGGGATTTACTTCTAACCTTAAGAACAGAATAAAAAGCCATAATGAAGGTAATGTTATATCTACGAGGAATAGAATCCCTTTTGAAATAGTATATTTTGAAGGGTGTAAAAGTCAGGAGGATGCTTTACATAGAGAGAAGTATTTAAAGACGACCTATGGAAAAAGGTATATTAAAAACAGACTGAGAAATTTTCTCATTTAATATATTATATAAGCCCGCCCTGTGAAATATACTTTAAAAAAAAGCGTAAGTATGTTAGCGGGATTTCACTGTGAAAAAAGCGACGTAATTTGCTACCGGCTATTTCACGGGGCAAGACGATCAGTATTCGAATGTGCCAACATTATAGCAATCCTAAATAAATTAGGAATTGTTGAATCTAAACAAAAAACCGAACTCTTTAATAAGCTCGATCACTTAAGCAGCATGATTACAAATTTCAGAAAAACTTTAATTAAATAGAAAAAACAGCACACAGCGCTTATCGCCTTGCGCTCAGCTCTTATCACTCTGCAAATTAAAACCCCCTGACCATGAATGAATTCTCCTCCAATCCCCAAAACACGATCCCAGAAGATGAAATCGACCTCCTCGCCCTTGCCAAAACCCTCTGGAACGGACGAAGAATTATAATAAAGACCGTAATTATCTTCACAATACTTGGCCTTTTTATTGCCATTTCAACACCTAAGCAATATTCTGCTTCCAGTATAATGGTTCCGCAAGTAAGCAGCGGACAAAATAAATTGGGTGGCTTATCATCTTTAGCAGCAATGGCAGGATTTAGTATGGATATGAGTACCGGTTCTGAGCTAAGCCCATTGATTTATCCTCAAATAGCACAAAGTATTCCTTTTCAGAAAGAATTGATGTATACAAAATTAAATTTTGAAGGTTTTGAAGAAAAAATTAGCCTGTATGACTATTATACCGACCCCCAATATTCCAAATTTAATCTTTTAGGTTTTATTAAAAAGTATACTATTGGTTTGCCTGAGACAATACTTGGAGCAATAAGAGGTAAAGCAAAAGAATTAGAAATTTCCAGTGATTCCAACGCAAACATTGTCCAACTAACAGATAATGAAAATAGTTTATCAAAATTTTTAAATGGAGCTGTTTCTTTAAGTGCTGATCAAAAACAAGGCCTGATTACCTTAACAGCCAATATGCCACAAGCAAAGACAGCTGCTCAATTGGGACAAAAAGCGCAAGAAATCTTACAAGAAAAAATTACAAAATTCAAAATAGAAAAAGCAGAAGCTCAATTCGCCTTTGTGCAGGAAAGGTATAACGAAAAAGAAAAAAAATTCAGGACAATACAAGAAAATCTGGCTCGTTTTCAAGATAAAAATAAAAGCATTATTACTGAGCTTGACAATACCAGACTAGTTCTATTGCAAAGTGAGTATCAAATTGCCCTAGGTGTTTTAACAGCATTGGCAAAACAACTCGAAAGCGCACAAATACAGGTAAAAGAAGAGACACCTGTATTCTCAATTATACAACCTATAAGTATTCCAACTGAAAGTAGCAAACCTAACCGAAAAATGATTTTGATTATTTGGGTTTTCCTTGGTGGTGTAGTTGGAACAGCATGGGTTTTTGGAAAAGAGTATTTGAAAGATGTAAGGAAGAAATGGAAGGAAGCGGACTGAGCGAAGGAGACTGAGAGATGGGGAGATGGAGCGAAAGAGCGATCCCGATAGCTATCGGGCTAATCACTAAATCATTCAAAAAAAATCAATAATCAAATCGCAAATTCCAAACAAAAAACAAAATCACAATAGACAAAAAACAAATTCTTCCAAAGGAATGCCTTCGGCACAAATAATACTCAAAAGACAAAAGACAAAAAACAATAATGAAACAGTGCTAAGCTTTTAAATTGCAGTTTTGAATTTTGTCCGTCAGCCGACGGATGGAATTTTAAAATTGTTATATTTGTTTTCAAGAATAAATTTAATCTAATGTTTTTCGACAACTATAATTTGCACCAAAAAGCAAAGATCCGTAGTACACTACTTTGGGACTACAATCCAGATCGTATAAACTGGCAGGACATACGGGTTGTTGTAGTTCAAAGGGTTATAGAACGCGGTCGACCGGATGATTTTTATGCTCTGTTAAATCTTTATGGTCTCGAGGGAGTTAAAGATGCTGTGAAACAAATAGCTTATCTTAATGCTAAGGACTTGTCGTTTGTATGTTCAGTTTTTAATCTAAAAAAAGAAGACTTAAAATGCTATACAAAGCAACAATCGACGATTCAACACTGGAACTCCTGACAAGG
>JAQIBR010000155.1 GCA_027858955.1 Bacteroidales bacterium | reverse complement strand
ATACCGATTAGTCAACTAAATGCCGCATATTTTCACTTCGTTCAATTTGCGGTTTTGCTGATCTATCGGCATTAACTCCCGAAGGTTCGGGATAAATTCAAAATTTGCTATGCGGCATTTTGAACTACAATTGGTATTATATCCTGATTGACAGGGAAATATTCAAAATTCTCTTCCAATCACTATTCACTATTACCTATTCAATATTCACATCATCAAAAAATCCTGTCAGATTTTTAAAACTTGACAGAATTGATTTTTTATAGGATATAATACTGTAAATGGATCTATTAATTCAGCATAACCGGCATAATCAACATCAAAATATCTTCTGCTGCATTAGTACTGTCTACCGGAACAATTAAACCTGCTCTATTTGGAGCGGACATTTCAAAGGTAATTTCATCGGTATCCATATTGGCAAGCATTTCTAAAAGGAAACGCGAATTGAAACCAATTTCCATATCCTCACCAGCATAATTACAGGCTAAACGTTCATTGGCAGCATTGGAATAATCTAAATCTTCTGCAGAAAGAACCAGTTCTTGACCCTGAATTTTAAAACGAACCTGATGTGTCGATTGATTTGCATAAATAGAAACTCGTTTGATAGAGTTATACAGACTCAAACGATCAATTGACATTTTGTTAGTGTTATTTACCGGAATAACAGCTTCGTAATTAGGGTATTTTCCATCAACTAGTTTACAGCTCAAAATCAGATTATCGAAAATAAATACAGCGTTTTTCTGTGAGTATTGTAAAGTAACAGCTTCTTCATCAAGTGGAAGTGCATTCTTTAAAAGATTGAGTGGTTTTTTTGGTAAAATAAACGAGATGTTTGCTTCGCTATTCACATCACTGCGAGTATAACGAACCAGTTTGTGTGCATCGGTAGCAACGAAAATAGCACTTTCAGGAGCTAATGTACAAAATACACCTGCCATAACTGGGCGCAATTCATCATTACCTGTTGCAAATAAAGTCTTATTGAAAGCATTTACCAAAACATCTGCCGGAATTTTAACTTCCACAATATCATCCATTTCCAGCGATCTGGGGAATTCTGCTGAATCGTGACCCGAAAGTTTATATTTTCCTTCACCAGCCATTAATTCAATCTGAAAATCATCATCAGAAACAGTAAATATGATAGGTATATTAGCAAATGTTTTTAAGGTTTCTATCAAAATTCTAGCTGGAATAGCCACTTTCCCTGACTCTTCGGCTTTTTCAAGCTCTATACTAACCGACATGGTTGTCTCCAAATCAGAACCTGTAATTTTCAATTTATTGCCATCTAGCTCAAATAAAAAATCATCTAATATTGGCAAAGTATTTTTCGTATTTATCACGCCGCTAATGGATTGCAAGCTTCTGAGGAGGCTTACGCTGTTGACTATAAATCTCATTTATAATAGGTTTAAGATTGATTAAACTCTTTTTATTTATGATGTAAAATTATTAAAAAATAATGACTTTATTCGATGTATTCAGTTTTTTATTCACTAACTTATTAAGAAGCAGAAATGTTTGATTAATTCTAAAATGGCCAATGCTGCAACAGTTCTGACATAAGAAAACCAAGGTAGTTGCCTAGCGCATATCCTATGATTCCAATTGTGATTCCAGGCACTAAGATTTCTTTGTTTTTTAAAGCACCACTTACTACAGGCACAAATGGCGGACTGCAAATTAAAGCTGTACTTGTAATTATCATTGTGTCGGTATCTGTTTTAGTAAATTGCGAAATGATTACTTGCAATAAAAGCGAGCCAAAAATAACAAAGCTCAAATATCCCAATAATGCAAAGGTAGGCGTACCTAAGTTTGTTAAATCAACCATTGATGCTACCACTATACTAAAAACTAAAATGAGATACATCCCAACATCGAAAGATTCTTTTACTTTATTCACGCCAGGAATTAAAGAGCCTAAAATAGCCAATGTACTTATTCCTAAAATTACAACTATCATTAAATAATCAGCAGGAAAAAGCATAGCTATACCTCCCGAAAATGCAAATATTAAAATAGCCAAGCCAACCACTTTAATAATTGGCCAAAGTGCTTTTTTATTAAACAATACATCATAAGCTTCTTCGATCTGTTCTTTATTTTCATCGGCAATAGTTGTCGATTTTTTAAATGCTGGCAAGAAATAGCCAAAGAACTTCTGTCCTACTGTTATCAAGAACAAAAAGTAGAAAGCACCAATTATCAAATCATAGGAATGCACCAATAAATAAGTTGCAGGTTTTACGTCGAGCATAACATTTAATGAAGCAAGGTTAGGAGTGCCTCCTGTATAAACACCTACCAACATTCCTCCAACTTTCCAAAATTCAGGATCACCTTCAGGACGAAATAGCTGATATCCAATTGATACTGTAATTAATACACTAAAAAGTCCTACCATTAGAGATTTGAATGTCGGTCCTGCCAAATGAAACCAATCTTTTACTTTAGACGGAAACAATAAAAGAGGGATTGCCAATGGCACAGTAATACTTGTAAGTAGGTCTTGAATAGCATAAATATCATCTGGCAATAATTTTGATAAACCAAGTAGAATTCCAATTATATATGCCACTGCGATTGAGCCTATTTTCTTTAATAAAGGAAATTTTTTACAAGCACTTAATATAAGAGCAGGTGCTACAAAATAAAAAGCCACAATTAGGATTATATCTATTCTCATATGCACAAAGTTAGACCAATAATTAATTTATACAAATTTGACTGATTGAATTAAAGACTCCAGCCCTTTAAATAATCTCCGAATCCTTTACAAGTTCTTTTAAACTTTCGTAGCTATTTGCAATATACTTAGGTAATTCACGTTCCGAAATCCATACTGCTTCTAAAATATCTTCCTCTTTCTGCGGAATCAACTGACCTTTATAATCGCTTTGCATTAAAAACCAAAAGGTTTGTTTTACAATCCGCTGAATTCCAAAGCGATATATATGATAAGTTGTGGGTAATTCTCGAACAGGAGTAAGATTTTTTGCAGATGTTTCTTCTTCAACTTCGCGTAAAGCAGCATCCATATTACTTTCACCATCTTCTATTTTTCCCTTTGGAAAATCCCAAATGCCAAAACGTTTTATCATTAAAAACGATTTATCGGAATTTTGAACAATTCCTCCGGCAGCTTTTAATACCAAAAATCGACTTAGAAAAAGATTGAAAAACTCTTTAGATTTACAGTGGTGATTAAGGACAATATTGCTGTCGAAACTTCCTGTTTTAATCATTTCTACCATGTTTAAAACAAGAAATTCACTGGCATCTAACACGTTATATTCCCCGTTTTCAGTAAATTGGGTTTCTTTAAATTCCCCAAAGAAAATCCACTTATCATTTATAAAAACTTTATAATTTTGCATCTGAAAATGACATATTTTTAAGTTCTTTACACTTGAGAACTTTAATTATGAATTACTTTATTTCTAATCAAAAATAAAGGATTCTTTCATTAAAACGAAAAATATTTAACCGGTTTAATAGTAAAATATGCAAAACGATGCAAATAACTCAAATGAGACAGCTCTTCAAATAGCCAAATTATTATTGAAAGTTAAGGCTGTAAAGTTACGCCCTAATGATCCTTTCACATGGGCTTCGGGATGGAAATCACCTATTTATTGCGACAATCGTCTTACTTTATCCTACCCACAAATCCGAACTTTTATCAGACAGGAATTTGTAAGAAAAATTCAGGAAGAATTTGGCGATGTTGATTTAATTGCAGGAGTGGCAACTGGCGGTATTGCGCTTGGTGCATTGGTAGCTCAAGAGATGGGTCTTCCGTTTGCCTATGTTCGTTCTTCTGAAAAAGCTCATGGTATGACCAATCTGGTGGAAGGGGTTGTGGAATCAGGACAAAGAATTGTTGTAATTGAAGACCTTATTTCAACTGGCGGAAGTAGTCTTAAAGCTGTTGAAGCTCTTCGCACATTAAATTGCGATGTTAAAGGTTTAGTAGCGATTTTTACTTATGATTTTGAAATAGCAAAAGAAAGTTTCAAAGCTGCTAAATGTAAAATGTTTGCCCTTTCAAATTATAACGAATTAATAGTTCAGGCATTAGCCGATGAATTTATACAAGAAAAAGATATAGAATCTTTAAAACAATGGAGGAATAATCCTGCCAAATGGAAAAAATAAAAAAATTATGACAACTATTACAAGTCAAAAAAAACAAATTGCTACTTCGGCAGAAACTATTTTCGCATTCTTAAGCGATTTTAACAACTTACAGAATCTTATGCCGAGTAAAGTTGTGAATTGGAGCTCAACTCCAACAAGCTGCGCTTTTACTATTGAGGGGATGGCTCATATGAATATGGCGTTTGGAAAGAATGTGAAAAATGAAAAAGTCGAAATGATCTCTGAAGGGAAAAATCCTTTTTCTTACGATTTAAGCACAAATATTTTTAAAGTCGATGAATCGACATCTGAAGTTTATATCATTTTTAATGGCGATATGAATCCTATGATTGCTATGATGGCCAAAAAACCATTGCAAAATTTTGTGGATGTGTTGGTTGATCGTCTGCAGGAGAAGTATAGCTAAGGAGTTTTGCAATAATTTGAGCCAGTGAGGGCTTCACTCAAAGTGAAGCCCTCACTAGTGAAGCCCTCACTTTGTCGAAAATGCTTTTACAAAAATTCTATCTCTTTAATATCATAAGTGAATTGATCTCCTGTGTCCTTTTCCACCAGCAAGCGCCCAAAAGAATCAACTCCTTTTATTATTCCATTAAAAGAACCTTCTGAATCCTTAAATTTTTGCTTTTTATCCATACCGTATAAACGCTCCAGATAATCGGTATTAAGTTGTAGAAAACCTCCTTTTGCCATTTGAATTATACGCATATAAATAAACTGCAAGATACCATTCAGCTCATCTTCCAAATCATAATTGATTTGAGCTATTTGTTTTAAAGAAATAGGATTTGGCGCATCCCTTTTAAATTCTATTTGATTGATATTTATACCTATACCGACAATGCTATGTTCTAATTTTTCACCTAAAAAGCTATTGTGAGTAAGCATTCCTGCAATTTTTTTATTGCCTACATAAACATCATTAGGCCACTTAATTTTAACATTCGTAAGTTTTTTTTCAAGCAAATAGTCATAAATTGCAAGTGAAACGACTTTATTAAGTTGAAATACATCTTCTGCTGCTAAAAAATGAGTCTCTAAAAACAAGCTGAAAGTCAGATTTTTTCCGTTTTCACTTTCCCAATAATTTCCACTTTGCCCTATTCCGCCTGTCTGATTTATAGCTCGAATTACATCTCCATTTATCAATTTACCTGCCTTCTCCAATTCTTGCATCAGCAAATTTGTAGAAATAGTTTCCCCAACCGTTTTTATTTTAAATCGATGATTCATAGGTCTATAATATTTTCGATTGGCAAAGCTCTGTTTTCATCAAAATCAAGCAATGCATTAATTAGCATAAAAGCTTCAAAATTTATCAATTCTGCAGGTTTTATTTCAAGCTCTTCAATAATTCCTTCATTCAATAATTGTTCGCGCCTTACACCTGCCAGCAAGGGCGAATCAGGTGTATACCAATTTCCTTTTTTAAGAAAAATAATATTTGAAAAAGAAGTGTCGCTTATTTTTCCATTATTCACAATCAGCACTTCATCAGCAGGAAGAACAGAGACTTTTAATTGCTCCAACTGACTACGATCAGTATATTTGTACTCATAATTAATAGATGCCTTTGCCAATTTTATATGCTTGATATTTTGATGTTTATAATAAGAAAACTTCATCTCGCGAATTCCAATATCGTAAACAATTCGGCATTTTACCAATCCCTTTTTATACACTTCAGGAATTTGAATAAAATGCTCTAAATCCCATTCATCATCAACACAAAAAAATAATTTTCGAGTTGCATTAAAGCGCTCGTTGTGGTAATCCAATAAATCAATATTACCATCATTTATTCTTATGCTTTCAATAAATTGGGACATAAACCTTGTCTATCAATTCGTTATACTCTTTTTCAGCATCGCTGAATATTGTAATTCCGCCACCGCTTTTAAAAATCAATTCCCCGTTTTGTTCCTCTATAAATCGAATCATAACGCCACTATCAAGTTTTTTTCCATCGAAAAAACCAAAAACACCTGTATAAAAACCTCGATCATAGTTTTCAGTTTCAAGAATTATTTCAACAGTTTTTTTCTTAGGAGCACCGCAAATTGATCCGGCAGGAAGAAGCTTAAAAAAATGCGTTCCTAATTCATCAAAAAAATCATCATCCAAATCACCGATAATTTTAGAACTGACCTGCAATAATTCTTTTTGATTTGTTTTCAATCTATCGATATAACGAAAACTCTCAACCTGTACATTTTTGGCAATCATGCTTAAATCGTTTCGAATTAAATCGACTATGGTATTATGTTCCGCGATTTCCTTTGGGTCGTTAAGAATTTGATTTTCAGCATCGATCAATCGAGCATCAATTGTTCCTTTCATAGGATATGATGCAATTTTTCCTTTTTCGATTTGCACAAATGTCTCAGGCGAAAACACTGCAAATTTATTCTTTAACCACAATTTATATTTCGCTTTTGACTGATAGTGAATGCTTTGGGTAGTTCTGTTTATACTTATTGGTGTAGGTTGTGTTAGATTTACCAAATAGGTATTCCCATAATCGAGATTATCTTTAACCTTTGAGAAAGCTTTTTGGTATTGTTTATAATTAATAGGCTTTTTAGAAAACAATAGTTCTTTATCTGCTTCTATTTTTATATTTAATGTATTTGAGTTGGAGCCAATCGAATAAAGTAACTCATCTGAATCAATTTCATCTTCGACTAAAATCAGACTCTCCTTGCCTAAAAAATCAATAACAAACAGAAAGGGACGTCGTGCTTTTCCGAGTGTATTCATTTTTGTTATCGCTTCTGATTTCTGCAACATTATCTTAATAATTTTTATAGTATTGCAAAGATAAAAATTGCTTTGCATGAAAGTGCTTTTACTAGATAATTACGATTCTTTTAGCTATAATCTCAAACAATTGATTGATCAATTCGGAGTAGAGAAACTTGATATTTTGAAAAATGATCAAATTGATTTAGGCGAGATTGAGAAATACGATAAAATTATGCTCTCGCCAGGTCCAGGGCTGCCTTCAGAATCAGGATTAATGATTGATATTATTCAGAAATACGGCTCAAAAAAGGCTATTCTGGGAGTTTGTTTGGGTCATCATGCAATTGCAGAAGTATTTGGTGCAAAACTCTTCAATTTCAATCAGCCTGTTCATGGAATTGCAAGACAAACTCATATTTTAAAAAACGATTCACTTTTTAAATCTTTAAGCGAAACTATTCAGGTAGGATTATATCACAGTTGGGCAGTTTCTGACGATAATTTTCCCAAATATTTGGAAATCACGGCAAGAAGCGAAAAAGGAATTATTATGGCTATTCGGCATAAAACATTCAACATTAAAGGGGTGCAATTTCATCCTGAATCAATTATGACTCCAATGGGAAAAACTATAATTTGGAATTGGCTTGAAGATTCTATTTAAGTATTTTGAATTGATAGTCTTTAACGCTAATATATTCAGGCGAAAAATCGAAATGTCCATCATTAAATTCAACAATCCTATCAGCTAATGGCATTAATTTTTTAGCTGAGTTTTTTTCAATTTCCTTTCCCTTCCATTTAAAATATAAAAACAAGCCGGGATTTACAAAAAACCGCAAACCACCTGATTCGCATACCCAAAGCACATTCTTCCTGGCCATTCGATGAACAAAGTCAAAAGCATCGGGCAATACAATATCAGATTTAGTTTGGACAAAGAACACCTCGTCAGCACCTGCTCCAAGCATTCTTGAAGTATCTTTATTGCCATTTCTATCTTTTTCAAGATAAATCTGATAATCAGCTGTTTGGATAATAATATTTTCGGTTTCGGTGTCGTGAAAATGTGGTGTTATTTTCAAAGCATACACCACATTCCCTTGTTTCTTTAATTGCTTAATAATTGCAACTGCAAAAGAAGTTTTACCTACATTTTGGCCTGCACCTGCAAGCAAAACCATATTTGGTATGGAAAAATGCTTTGGAACTTTTACTTGTATTTGTCCTAAATCAAGCATATAAAATCCGTAGAGTTATTTTGACTGCCAAGTATCAAAATAAGAGCAGTTATTAAATTTTTCGTTTATTCGGATATAAGTTTTGGCGGCACGTTCTATTACCCAATCATCAATTACTTCCTGCTTCTTTTTATTTATGGCGGCTTTTTGAATTACATCATAATCCTGTGTCATATTTGCCTTATGTGGAGCAACTTTTTTTACTAATTGTAGCAATCGATAGGCTTCCTGATTTTTATCAGTTAAATAGCTAACCGCATCAGAAACTATTCCAACTTCAAGCTTATCAATAACATAAAAAACTTTTGGATCCAGTTCTTCTGCTTGGAACATAGCATTCCCACTATTGGGATTGATAATAATTCCATCGTTAAATCGATTTTGACTATCTGAAAATTTCAATGCAGCTGCTTTAAATGAAAGGTTGTTGTTAACAATTAATACTCGAACGCTGTCCAAAAAAACTGCTGCCTTTTGAAGTTCGTATGGAGAAATTTTGGGGCGAAGTAATATATGACGAACATTAATAAACTCATCCTTTTTCTCAATCATTTGAATTATATGATATCCAGCTTCTGTTTCAACTATTCCAGAAATTTCTCCTTCTTTTAATCCATACGCAACCGATTCAAATTCAGGATACAATTCACCTTGGCCATACATTCCCAATTCTCCACCTTTTTTTGCCGATCCCGGATCCTCAGAATATAAAATTGCGAGAGTAGCAAAACTTTCACCTTTAAGAATCCGTGTTCTAAGATTGAGCAATTTTTCTTTAACTGCCAATTTTTCGGAAGCAGAAATTGGTGGTTTTTTTACAATCTCAGCAACCTGATAAGCCGTATTAATAAGCGGAAGACTATCTTGATGAATATCTTTGTAAAAAGCTTTTATTTCTTTAGGTGTAATAGTTACATTTTTCGTGATTGCCGCTTGAACATCTTGTTGAAGAATCTGATCGCCAATCATATCTCGCATCTCATCCTTAAATTGATCTACAGGTTTATGATAATACTCCTCTAGTTTTTCCTTACTTCCAAACTGAGAAATATAATACCTAAAACGGCGATCGAGTTCTTGCTCAACCTGAACAGGACCTACAACTATACTATCAATATCCGCTTGATTAAGTAATAGTTTTTGAAAAATTATTTCTTTCAAAATATCGCATTTGATGGTGGAAGAACTTCCCTCTATATATCCTTCCATGCGATATTGCAGATATTGAGTTTCAATATCTGAATGCAGGATAATATTCTTCCCTACCACTGCAACAACCTCATCTAAAACAGTTTGATGTCTTTGTTCATTTTCTTGTCCCCAAGCAAACAATGTTATTATTAAACTAAATGTAAATATCGAAAAAGCTTTCTTCATAGTATTTATGTTTCTTTGGAGATTGCGGTCAAAATTAAGACAATAATCCCATTTGTCAGTTAAATTAATATATCTCAAAATTCTTTTTTTGAAAAGCACGTTCAAACAACGCATTTTCCATATTTTCAATTAAAATAAGTTTTCTTTTGTTTAGAATTATCTTTTTGATTTTCTCCTGTTCAAATTCTAGTGGAGACAATTCTTCAGCAACTTTAAACCCTTTGATATAAATAAAAAAAACATAGGGCTTATCTTTAAATTCTATAAAACGATTATTCCTTAGAAATACTGATTTATTATATGTTGTGATCGGAATCTTCATAAGAAGATCATTAAATCGAATCCATTTTTCATCATCGGCAAAATAATCGATGCCGTAATCGATACAAAACTTTTCTACTTCCAGCTTTTTAATAGATGTATCACCCAAATTCTTAAAAAGGTCACGGGCCATTTTAAGCTGCGGCGATTCTTCATCCATTTGCACAAAGCTGAACTTAACAATGCTTTCTTTCAATTCAAAATCACTAACATTCTGTTGATAGTAATCCTCAATCTCTGTTTCGGAAACATAAGTATCTAATTGTTGTTCTAAATACAGCTTTTTAAACTGGAAGAGAAGTAATGAATTGCGATATTCTTCGAGTTGTTTATCAAAATTCTTTAAACTGTCGGGCAGATTATTTGCTGCATGCTGAACCAATATCTCATTACGTACCCATGAATTAACAAAGCTTTGTACAAATTGTAATGAATCGCTAGGTTTAGTGCCAGGTACAATATTATCGCTGATGTCTGAAAATTTCAAATAGCGATCTTGAACATGCGCTAACATAATCTCATCACTATTAATATCATTAGTACCGCAGGCAAAAAAGCTTAATAAAAAAACAAAACTTCCTATTTTTAAAATTGTTCTCATCAATTATCCCTTTTTTTCAATGTGCGCAATACTTTTTTATTAATCTTAATATCGTAACGTTTCTTTAATTTGGCAATCCATTCTTTTTCAAGCTTGTTTTGATAATCAGAAATAACCACACCACGGGTTTCATCTAACTCCTTATAAGCAGGCTTTAGAATATCGCGAAAAACAATAATTGCTTCTGACTCTCCATTTTTATCTTTTAATGAATAAAATGCATCCTTTTTCCATTTAAACTTATCATAATTGGTATGTTTTCCTTTTTCAATAATAAAACTTTCTAAACGCACTGGATTCGATGTTTCGTCTTCGATTTCAAGTAAAACTTCATCATCTGTTTTACCTAGAAACAACAGATCGTGTACACTGTCGGAATAGTCTTTATCATTGAGATGGAAAACAGATATTTGTGCGCGTTTTTTCCATTTATACTTCTTTTGATTCTCAATAAAGAACTGCTCCAAACCCAAAGTATCTGAAGATGCTTTAGACCAAACTTTTTTATCCATTAAATCAAACAAAAGAATGCCATCGCGATATTCGTTCATAATCAATCGGAAATCGAAATATTTCTCTTCCAGATGCTCATCTTCAAATTTCAAGCAAAGTTGATCGACATATTCATTGTATATTTCTCCTTCCAAAGCATTAATATTATCAGATATTTTAGCTCCTTTTTGCTGATTCAGATACTTTAGAAAATCGAACTGGCTATAATTTCTATCACGAAGCGAAAAGACTGTTTTAGAAAGATTCGACAAGCTCTCGATATCAAAACTTTCTGTATAAAAATTAGAATTGACTGCCGAAACAGCTTCTTTAAGATTCTCTGGAAATTCCCTGAAATTCTCTTCCGTTTTTATCTGTGCAATTTTTGCCTGTTCACCTTTGTGAGAACGAACATCACGTTTTAGCTTATTCTTAATATCGTCTTTTACTTTTTCAAAATCCTCTATTGGTTTTTGATCGAGAAATTTTATAATATGCCAGCCAAAATTTGTTTTAAACGGAGCAGATATTTCTCCGATATTCATTTTCGAAATTGTTGAAATAAACTCAGGAACCATTCTATTAGCAGAAAACCAAGGTAGTTCACCTTCATTCTCGCTAGATCCTTTATCATCGGAATGGCGTTTAGCAATATCTTCGAATGTTTTACCATTTTTAATTTCAGCATACAGCTCGCTAATTCGTAATTTGGCAGAATCAACAGCGCTAGGACTAGAGTTTTTGATAAAAATATGCGCTGCCTTTACTTGACCAATAGCAGGAATCTTATCGGTAAGATAAATTAAATGATAGCCGAAACGTGTACGCACAGGATTTGTAATTTCTCCTTTTTCTAATTTAAACGAAGCTTCTTCGAAAGGGTAAACCATATCAAAAACACTATAATAACCTAAGTCGCCTTTATTTCCAATTCTCGGTGGACGGCCATTTCCCATATCTGTATCACGTGCTGAAGGATCTTCCGAAAACCTAACAACTGCATCACTAAAACTATATTCTCCGTTTAAAATTGCATTACGAATTTGCACCACTTTTTTGAATAGAGCTAAGGTATCAGCAGGCAGAGGGTTTTCTGCTAAACGGAAAAGAATATGACTTGCTCGAACATTGGTTTTCATGCGATTGTAAACATCCCTAATTGTTTCTTCATTCACATCTTCATTAACCAAATATGGCTTTGCTAGCTGCTCTCGATAGCCATTTAATTCCTTTATAAAAGCCTGCGCTGTATCCATTTTAGCATCTTTAGCTTCTTTTACCTTAAGTTTGAAATTAATGTAAAGTTCGAGATATTCATTTAGGCTAGTTTTTTCGCTTTGTAGATTAATTTTGCTATTTTTTTGATAGATTGCCCAAAATTCCTCGGCTTCAATTTTTTCATCACCTATATTGAGTAAAATAGCTGAATTATCTTGCGCATTAGAACTCAATGCAAAAGCTAAAATTAATCCAAAAAGATTAAACCATTTTTTGATCATCTTTACAATTTTAATGCAATAATTAACGACTATAATTTGGAGCTTCTCGAGTTATTGAAATATCATGAGGATGACTTTCAACTACTCCGGCGACAGTTATCTTGGTAAATTTAGCAAGTTTCAGTGCAGGAATATCTTTGGATCCAGTATAACCCATGCCAGCCCTAAGTCCACCAACCATTTGGTGAATAACTTCCGACAGACTACCCTTATAGGCAACTCGTCCAACAATTCCTTCGGGAACTAATTTACCAATCTCATCTTCCATATCTTGAAAATATCGATCTTTAGAACCTTTTTGCATAGCTTCTATTGATCCCATACCACGATATGATTTGAATTTTCTACCTTCGAAAATAATAGTTTCTCCAGGCGATTCATCCACACCGGCAAATAAAGATCCGGCCATAATAGTATCAGCTCCTCCTGCCAAAGCTTTTACTATATCTCCAGTATAACGAATTCCACCATCTGCAATTATAGGAACTCCACTCCCCTTTAGTGCATTCGCTACTTCTAATACAGCAGAAAACTGTGGAACTCCAACACCTGCAATTATACGAGTTGTACAAATTGAACCAGGCCCTATTCCCACTTTAACTGCATCAGCACCAGCTTCCACCAAGGCTTTTGCTGCTTCACCTGTAGCTATATTGCCAACAACCACTTCCATTTCCGGGAAAGTTTCTTTAATCTTTTTCAAAGTTAAAATAACCCCTTTAGTATGTCCATGTGCGGTATCCAAAACTAGGGCATCAACACCAGCATTAACAAGTGCTTCTGCTCGTTCTATATTATCGCTACCAATACCAATTGCAGCTGCTACTCTTAGGCGACCACGTTCGTCCTTACAAGCATTTGGTCGCTCTTTAATTTTTATAATATCACGATAAGTTATTAATCCTATCAGCTTTTTATCTTTATCAATAACAGGAAGTTTTTCGATCTTATTTTCCTGTAAAATATCCGCCGCTTTTTCAAAAGTTGTAAACTCACTAACAGTCACCACTTTTTTTGTCATCACTTCTTTAATGGCTCTATCGAGCTTACGTTCAAAGCGTAAATCTCTGTTGGTAACTATTCCAACTAATTTATTTGTTTTATCGACAACAGGAATACCTCCAATATGGAATTCATTCATAAGAGACAAAGCATCTGAAACAAGTGCTTTAGACGAAATGATTACAGGCTCAATGATCATCCCGTTCTCAGCTCTTTTCACTTTCCTTACCTCAACAGCTTGCATTTCGATAGACATATTTTTATGAATAACACCTATACCGCCTTCTTGAGCTAATGCAATTGCCATTTTCGACTCGGTTACTGTATCCATTGCTGCTGAAATAACAGGAATATTCATCCATATATTTCGGGTAAAACGTGTTTTAACATCAACTTCGCGAGGTAAGACTTCAGAATAGGCAGGAACCAACAGTACATCGTCATATGTAAATGCTTCCCCAATAATTTTTTCGTTTGTTGCAGACATTGCTTTTTTTGTTATTTTGCTGCAAAAGTAGGAAAATTTTCAGTGTTAAAAAGTTAAAATACGTGAATGAAAAGGGCATAACGGCAGTCAGATAAAATAATAGCCACACATTAAAAAGATGTGTGGCTATCATGGATAATTACTATAAATTAAGCAATAAAATTTATACCTAATTGAGCTAATTTTTCCTTAGTCGGCTTACTTGTTTCAATATCCCAACCCCTCTCAGTATAATAGGCTTCAATCCATTTATCAAAATCTACTACGATGGCTTTGAGAATCCCAATATAGGGTTCATTCCCAAAAAGGAAATGAAATTTACCTAAAATAATAATTCCGCCGCCACCTATGGCTAATTTCTTCAGAAAATCTCTTCTGACGGATTCTTTGTGTTTCATAGGTTAGGCATTTGATTGATTTATAGAAGATTGCAAAACAAAAAGTATTGCTTGTAACTTCTTTCGCTGCATAAAGACAATTTTTTTAGATGTTAAATTTGAAAACCAATTCAATTTGTAATGATTTTAAATTACCAAAACCAGATGTTTCAACCTATACTCTGAATAAAAATAATCTTCCTCTCTTTTGATTATCAATCTGTTTTATTACCTTTGGTGAGCATATTAAACAATTGTATTACAGATAATATTGTGGAGAAGTTGATATGTGCTTTAATAAATATTAACTAGCAAAATCCAATTTCAAACAATTGATACTATGAAATACATTATTTATATATTTTTAATCCTGCTACTACTTAATAGCGGAATACAAGCGTATAGGCAAGGTAATAGTGGAAATCTGCTAACAAATGTTTTAATTGCACTTTTATTGATTATCTTAATATTTGTACTTTAACATCATATGATTTTACAAATTATTGATGGCATTTACAAAAAAACTCTAGTTTTGAAAAACACAAAATAAAGAGTGGCCAAAATGAACAATACATTTATAGAAGACCAAGAATTTCATGGTGTAGATCATTCCGAAAAAAAATTAAGCAAGGCTGACTATGAAAATTGCACTTTTTTCAATTGCAATTTTTCAAATGCCGATTTATCAAATATCAATTTCATTGAGTGTAAGTTTAAAAGTTCTGATTTTAGTAACGCGAAAACAAAAAATACTGCTTTTAGAGATGTAAAATTTAAAGACTGCAAACTTATTGGCTTGCACTTTCAAAACTGCAATGATTTTCTGTTTTCAGTTGAATTTGAAAGCTGTCAACTTAATTTTTCTTCTTTTTATAAGCGGAATTTAAAGAATACACTTTTTAAAAATTGTACACTTCAAGAAGTTGATTTTACAGAAGCGGATTTGACTGCTTCAATATTCGATGCTTGTGATTTATTGAGAGCCAGTTTTGAAAATACAAATTTACAGAAAGTAGATTTTCGGACTTCTTTTAATTATTCAATCGATCCGGAAATTAACAGAATAAAAAAAGCTAAATTCTCTAGAATAGATGTTATTGGATTACTTAATAAATATGATATTGAGATTGAATAGGCATTGACTTCGATCGCAGTACGACTTTAATTTGCTCCTTTTCAACAATTTAATCTGCCAGCTCAATCGATAACATTTCGACTGTCGCTCAATGTAAATCCACGGGATTATTTCGACTAATTGATTTTAAAAAAAACTAAGCATCAATTATTTAACATTTTTTTAACCTGCATAACTATGCATAATTTTACATATATACAATTGTTTTTATATTTTTGTTATTCATTTAACAAATTTACATTATGAAAAAGATATTTTTATTATTAAGCCTTATTGCATTATTTGTTTCCTGCGGTGAGAATCCTCAAAAGGAAAGCAAAGCTGATGAAATTACAAGCGTTGATATGCATCTACTAACACTAGCTGATTTCGATACAGAAGCTGCAAAATGGGTAGATCAAGAAGTAACTATTACAGGTATTGTGGACCATGTATGTAAACAGGGTGGAAAACGCCTTTTTTTGGTGGATGATTTTGGAGAAGCCCACATTGATGGCGAAGAACGTTTTGACGAAAGTTTATCGGGCAGCGATGTTATTGTAAGAGGTGTTGTAAAAGAATTCAGAGTTGATGAAGCTTACTGCTTGAAAATGGAAGAAGATCAAATTCAGAAGCATAAAAAAGGCCTCGATAGTGAGGAACTCTATGCTCAAAAAATGGAACAAATAAAAGCCTACAGAGACTCCATGCAATCTGCCGGAGTTGATCATTTGTCGTTCTATACCGTTGATTACATCTCGCACACAATAAAGTAATAGCATTCTTTTTAAAATATTTTTAATACGAAGGCTTCCTCAATTTGATTTTCAGGGAGCCTTCGTAATTATTATTCTATATCAAACTAAATGAAGACTTATGAAGACTCTTAGGAAATGGAGCCGAATTTTACATCGTGATATTGGGTATTTTTTTATTGGGACAACGCTGCTTTATGCTTTATCCGGGATTGCTTTGAATCATTTGAAAGACTGGAACCCAAATTATGCTATTGAGCAGATTCAATTTCAGACAGATATTCCTTTGGAGAAAACCGCTGATATTAAAGATAACATTCTTGCACTTTTGGACAAAATAGATGCAAAAGCCTCCTACAAACAACATTATTACCCTGAAAATGATTTGATAAAAGTCTTCTTAAGTGGGGGTTCTTCTGTAATTGTAAACATAAAAACAGGCAAGGGACAAGCCGAATTTCTGCAAAAACGTCTGGTGTTCTACCAATCTAACTATTTACATTACAATCCAAATAATTGGTGGAAATGGTTTTCTGATATTTATGCCGGTGCTTTAATTCTGTTTGTAATTACTTCTTTGTTTATGGTGAGAGGCAAAAAAAGCATAACTGGTCGAGGAGGAATTTATGCAGTTTTGGGGATTATAATTCCACTTTTATTTTTGTTTTTTTTGTTGGGATAAATTATACCGATTAGTCAACTAAATACCGCATATTTTCACTTCGTTCAATTTGCAGTTTTGTTGATCTATCGGCATTAACTCCCGAAGGTTCAGCGATTTTTTACCATGTATTCATTTTAGTAAAACTTTATTTAAACCTAAAATCGAGTTTAAAATTATAAAGCCAGGGGACTTTAGGAT
>JAQIBR010000108.1 GCA_027858955.1 Bacteroidales bacterium | reverse complement strand
TTGAAAGAAGCTCTTCTTTTGATGTTACTCCATAGAGCTCAAGGTTTTTTTGATTTATTTCAGTCACCTCAACTAAAGAAGCGATGTGCTTAACTTCTTCTAAATTTTCATGGAAATAGATTGAGAAATCATTCACTCCTTTTTCTTTTAGTTTATTAAAGTATTTTTTTACTTCAGAGAAGTCCTCCACCCATATTGGAACAGCGGCGTACTCGAACAATGCTTTAGAATAAGCCTCTCTTTCATGCAGAAGTTTTTCAGCTTTTTTGCGTTCGGTGAGATCGATATGTGTGCCTATAATTCTTAGTGGCTTATTATCCTCTGTTCTTTCAATTATTTTTCCTCGCAATAAAATCCATTTATAAGTTCCATCCTTACATTTTAGGCGACTTTCAAGTTGAAATATCTCTGTTTTGCCTTCAAAATGTTTGTTCAGCTCCAAATAGCTCCTTTCTTTATCATCAGGATGCAATAGCATATCCCACTCTTCGAAATTATTTGCAATTTCATCTTCCTTATATCCAAGCATTTCTTTCCATCGTTTTGAAAAGAACACTTCGTTGCTTTGAGCGTTCCAATCCCAAACACCGTCTCCACTGCTTTCCAATGCAAATTGCCAACGGCTTTCGCTTTGGCGAAGATTTGCAAGCATTATATTAAATGATTTTGCCAATAACCCTATTTCATCTTTCGATTCTATTTCAATCTTTTCATCGAAATTACCTTTGCTTATCCTACTTGTTCTTTCCGTAAGGCTTTCTATTGGCTTACTAATTAATTTTGTACTATAATTAATTGCGAAAACCAATATAATAATCATTCCCATCATTACTATTGTTAAGAGTAAAAGCAGCCTTCTTAAGGGTGTAAGAACCTCTGCTTTACTTATTCTAACCGAAAGTCCAAGATTTAAATTTTCGCTGTATTCAATACTTGCAAACACCAATTCTTTCTTTTCATCCAAAATATTTTGAAAAACCCCTGTTTTTTTATCGAGTATGCGTTTTGAAATTTGACTTAATTCACTGTAATTAACCTGTTTATATCTAAACACACTGTCAAATCTCTCAGGAGAAATTATAGGATTTTTATCGCTGTAATTATCAATAAATACTACAGAAGTATATCCGCTTTTACCCAAACCGGAATAATCTGAGAGAAAATTTTGAATCTTTACAGAAGAAGCAATAACAGTTACTACCCCCAACGTTTTATCATTGTACACCAAAGGGCCGTACATATAAATTTTTAAATCTCCGGTTTCATCAAGCTTATAAATATTGGTAATATTTTGCTTTTGAGATAGTATAAAAACAGAGTCGTTTATATCTGCATTTTCACCAATTATAGTTTTGTCAGTCGATGCAACAATTTTTCCGTTTAAATTTATTATGCTTATCTGATCAAAATCGCTAACTGATAATTTCGCGTCATCAAGTATTGCATTCATTTTTTGCTGAAGCATTTCTTGCGGATTCTCATTATAATCGTTTAAGCTTATTCTCAGTTGTGTTCTGCTTGAAATTAGATTTAATCTTTCAAGATTTTGAGAATCAATACTTTCAATCCTGTTTAATTGAATAGAAGAAATTGATTTTAGGTTATTGGAAATAATTCGTGTAAGGTTATCTTTTCCAAACATTAAAATTATTACGCCTACAATAAGAAAGGCCGTCACGAATAATGAGACAAATAATAATGATGCTTTTTTTCTGATTTTCATGCCTTTATAATTTATTTATTTCAGTAACTCAATTCTATTTTTGTTGAGCAGTTAAGTGGTTAATTAGGTGAGTAGTTGAGTAATTTATATCCTACTTACCTTACCTTACTTAACTACTCTCCTACTTTCCTCACTCTCCTACTTACCTTACTCAACTTCCCTTCAACTTCTCAACTTGTTTTAATGCAAAATACTGCATACAATGGTATCGCCTTGATCTTGTTATCAAAACCAAAATTCTTTCCTGAAATCCGGATGGAGTATGGGCTGTTGTATTTTTTCACAAACATGGTCATGCTCACGGATTTTGTCCGAAGTCCTTTTTTTACTTCCACAGGAATTACCTGCCCCTCAATCTGAAGCACAAAATCGAGTTCGGCAGTATTCTCATTTTTCCAATAATACAAAGGAAAGCCATTGCATGTTAAAGCCTGTGCAACATAATTTTCGCTCATTACGCCAACAAATTCATTTTCTTCTTCCTTTGGTGACAAAATAGTTTGCTGCGCCATGCCCGATTTCATCGTAAGCATTCCGATATCACTCATATAAAGTTTAAAATCACTTAAATCTGTATAGGCAGCAATAGGCATGAAACCATGCTTAATTTTTTGACATTTAAGAATGATACCTGCTGAATTAAGCCACTCTATTGATTCACCAAACAAAGTAGCTGTGCCTCCTTTTTGAACTATTTTGTACTGAAATTTCCTGTTTTCTTTAGCCAATTGTGTTGGAATTGAATTGTAACATGCCCTTATTTTTACACTTGTGGCCGGAGAAGCATATTTTGCCATATCGGCGATGTATTGATTCAGAATGTGACCTTGAATTTCGCTTGATGAAAGTAAACTTTTAGTTTCTACAAACTCGGCTACCGCTGCAGGCATTCCTCCAACAATAAGATATTGTTTATACATTTCCATCGCTTGCTTATGCAGAACTTCCGGCATTGCTTCCAGGCTTGCAAAATGAATTGATATTTCTTTGCTCAACAACTCTTTATCCATAGCCCAAAGAAACTCCTCAAAATCCATCGGAAACATAAAAAGCTCATCCACCTTTCCTACCGGGAAAGAAAATTGATCTTTGTTTACGGCCACACCCAGCAGACTGCCCGCTGCTACAATATGATATTGCGGAGCATCTTCACAAAATGTTTTTAACGAAGCCAATGCCCTGGAACATGATTGTATTTCATCCAGAATAACCAATGTTTCTCCGGCAATGATGCGTGTATTCGATACCGTTTCGAGAAACTGCAAGATGCGCAAGGGAGTAATATCAGTTTCAAAATATGAATTTGCCAGCAGGTTTGTTTCGAGGTTGATATGGACTACCTGATTGAAATTCTGTACCCCAAATTCTTTTAAAATATATGTTTTCCCAACCTGACGTGCACCATTCACAATAAGTGGCATCCGTTTGGGATTATCTTTCCACGCAATCAATTTACCGGTTATTTTTCGTTGCATACCTGTTAAATATTTATAATTCCTTCAAAAATAATCAATATCTATGAATTAATCAGAATACTCTGACTTTTCCCTACAATTTAATCATTTTATATTTGCTTTCATTCAATTTTCATTAACTCGCTTCGCTCGTGTCATTTGCACTTCGTGCGTTATTTGATTCGCGTCATTTTATTAATACTATTGAATGACCTTCACACTGAGCCTGTCGAAGTGCCCTTCAATTTTTCAATTTCTTTTTTCAATTCTTTTTTCTTAGCGTTCTTGGCGAATTCTTGGCGTTCTTTGCGTTTAACTTTTTAACCGCAAAGGTCGCTAAGGTCTACGCAGAGAACCG
>JAQIBR010000083.1 GCA_027858955.1 Bacteroidales bacterium | reverse complement strand
TTAGCCTTTATGTAAACCAACACAAGTCTCTTGTCTTTCAGAATAAATCCGAATCAGTATAATACAAAATCTACTTAATATATACTAACCATCTATCCGCACAAGCAGCTAGGTGGTTTATTAAGGTAAGCCGAATCATGTTTACCAGCCGCGGCTGGTTTACTTTTCACCCTCAACGCTGGACAGATCAACCGCTTCCGTGGGCAAAAGAATTGGTTTTACAGAATACCAAAAATGTGGCTAAATATTTTCTGAATAAAATAAGAGATTAATAGTAAATGGTTAAAATCCCTACACTACCCCCAACCCCTAAAAGGGAGAGCCTCCCTTTAGGGATAAAGGACGAGCGGTGGAAAATAGATTGGTTTTACAGAATCCAAAGAACTTTTCTCATGGCCTGCCCCGATTCTTTCGGGGACCGAAGGGAACGGCGAAGCCCTCACTGAAAGTAATAATGTGGTGAAACGATTGTTTTTTGTGAAATAAGCACCTAGCAGCTTGTTTTGTTTCTATAATTCATTATTTTTGCTGAGTAACGGAAATAAAATGCCGCAAAATGAATTATCTTGATTTTAAACAAAAGATGTTTAGCCTTGCATGTTTCAACATCAATCAAATTTATGCCTGGCAACCACATTTTGACAGAAATAACCTGACAAGATGGATAAAAAAAGGATTGCTTATCCGGTTAAGGCAAGGGTATTATACATTTCCGGAGTATAAAAACAAACCAGAATTTTCATACTACTTTGCAAACAGAATATATAAGCCGTCTTACATTAGTCTCCACACGGCATTATCGTTTTATGGCATTATTCCCGAAACAGTTGTACAAATAACAAGTGTAACATCATTAAAAACTGCAATATTTAAAAATGAGTTTGGAGAATATTCATATAAAACTTTAAAAAATGAATTTATGTTTGGTTACGATTTAAAACAACAAACCGACAATAAAGCTTTAAATTTTGCCAAACCCGAAAAGGCATTACTTGACTTACTTTATCTTTATCCTTTTTATAATACTATACAAGAAATGAAAGAATTGCGTTTAGATGAGGATTTTCTTCACAATGATTTAGATATTGATAAAATGAAAGAATTTACTGCTAAATTTAAAAACAAAGCACTTATAAAACGAGTAAAATTGCTTTTTGATGCTTATGAACTATGATAGAAATTGATTTAATAAAAAAATTTTTTCCTCTGCAAATTCAGGATAACTCAATTTATCATAAATATATGTTAAAGGAATATATTCAATTATTGATATTAGATTATCTGTCAACAACTTCTTATATAAGAAATTTAACATTTATTGGCGGAACAAACTTGCGATTAGTAAAAGGAATAGATAGGTTCTCTGAAGATATTGATTTTGATTGTAAAGACTTATCTAAAGAGGAATTTATACAAATGACTGATGACGTCTTATTATTTTTAAATAAAAACGGTTACAAAGCAGAAACGAAAGACCATCAAAATGTTAAGTTAAAAGCATTTCGTCGAAATATTTATTTTCCCGAATTTTTATTTAATTTAGGATTAAGCGGACATCGTGAAGAACGCTTTTTAATAAAAATTGAGAGTCAAGACCAATTAATTAAATATAAGTCAATTATCGTAAATATTAAAGGTTGCGGCTTTTTTTTCCCTTTTCCTGTTCCACCTGATGCGGTACTGTGCAGTATGAAAATATCAGCTTTATTATCACGTAGTAAAGGTCGTGATTTTTATGATGTAATGTTTCTGCTTTCCCAAACAGTCCCTGATTACTCTTTTTTATCCAAAAAATGTGGAATTAATAATCTGTTAGAACTAAAGCAATCAGTTAAAAAAGTGCTCCATTCGGTTAATATAAAAATGAAAATGAATGATTTTGAACATCTGCTCTTTAGTAAAAATAACAGTAATAGAATACTTCATTTTGGTGATTTTATAAATGAATTGCGAAATAAATAAATGGTATTAAACCCCGGGGCAAGCCCCGGAGAACTGGGTTTGCGAGCTCTCCGCCTAAGCGGAAATTAAACCATACCTTCTCGTCCGCCGGAGCGGAACGCGAAGGAGGATTAATAAAAAAAATCCTTTTATAAAACTAGCACCTGTTTCTACTATTTTCATGCATTGTAGTCCACTTTCAAAATTCCATAATAAGCTGCTTTGGGAACATTATAATTACCGTAATTTTGGAATTATTGGCGAACCTTATTTCGATGTAGACTTTTCAAAAGTTTTGTATTTAGCCGATACTGGTAGACGCTGGAACGGTGAAAAAGTGAGTATTAGAGATAAAGTGAAAATGAGAAAATATGAATCGCGTGAAGACTCCCCTTTAGGGGACCAAGGGGTGCGCGAAGGCAAAGTAAAGATATTTAGGCATACTTCGGATATTATAAGTGCAATTGAAAAAGGGTTTACCTGCCGTAGGCATGGAGAATTACCAGACCAAATGATGTTTACCAGCCGCGGCTGGTTTACTTTTCACCCTCAACGTTGGACAGATCAACCGCTTCCGTGGGCAAAAGAATTGGTTTGGCAGAATACTAAAAATGTAGTTAAATATTTTTTAAATAAAATTAGAACTTAGTGAATAGTTAAGGTGGCCAACCCTGCCCCTGACCTCCCGAAATAAATTCGGGACAGGCTCTAAAGGGGAAAGCCAACACACTTAATTAATAATAAGTGATAGATCCACTGAAGAAAAGTAAATTTGAGGATTAATGACCGTGGGGAGATCCCTTTAGGGATTAAGGGCGAGCGGTGGCAAATGAATTGGTTTTGCAAAATACTAAAAATGTAGTTAAATATTTTTTGAATAAAATTAGAGATTAATAGTAAATGGTTAAAATCCCAACACTGCCCCCAACCCCTAAAGGGGAGAGCCTCCCTTTAGGGATTAAGGGCGAGCGGTGGCAAATGAATTGGTTCTACAAAACGCTAAAAATATAGTTAAGTATTTTTTGAATAAAATTAGAA
>JAQIBR010000070.1 GCA_027858955.1 Bacteroidales bacterium | reverse complement strand
GGATTTTCGCCTCCAAAAACAACTGGACCAACTCTAACTTCCTTAGTCTTTAGAAGCTTAAAGGCAAAATAATCACTCCTAAGTTTATTATCATCAGACATTCAGTATGTATTATTTCCATTCGGCTTCAGCCAATAGAATTACTTTTTCATCACTTTTTCTTTGCATTTTATAACGTACTTTTCCATTATTTTCAGCTTTATCGGTAAAAATTTCAATCTGGTCACCAAATCGTGTTTCCTGTAAAAAATTCACCAGAATTTCATCTAAAGGGTGTTCTTTGAGTTGCTCGGGCGAATATAAATCAGTAATCCAGGAAATATATTTAGCATTGTTCACATGACCATAATAATCTATATCGCTGGTTTTTACGGTATAATTATTTTGTGATAAAGGAAAATCGCCTTTGGTTTTTATTCGCGAAACTAAATTTTCAGGATTTTCTACAAAGCGCAAAGAATCAAAAACCTTATCCAAACGTAGCGGTCGGCGAGTTTCAATATCAATCACTAACCAATTTGATGAACCAATCGCAATTAATTGATTATCTGTATCCAACATTCGATAATCGCGATTAGCGAACATACCGCTAATGCCTTTAGGTTGTGTTTGAATAATCAGATTTTGCTGCCATTGAGGCAAATTGCCAATTATTTTAATGCGCATACCAAACAATACCCAAGCTAATTTATTGTCGCCTAATTCTTCAAATCCAAAACCCAGCTCTTCAGCATGTTTCCAAGCTGTTGCCTGTGCAAAATTAAAAAGAGAATATAAGCTTAAAAAACCGCTAAAATCAACATCGTGCCAAGAGACAAAATTGTTAGTGCTAAGTTGTGGAATATCAGTAGGAAAGGGAGGAATTAAGCGGTTCATAATAATTTGATTAGAATATTGAATTTTGAATGTTAAAAATACACTATACTATTCGTTATTCAAAGTATTAATGTTGTACGATACCTTAACAAGAAAATAAAGCCTTTAATCTCTATTTTCTTTATGAAAGAAGAAGGAAAAAAGCAATCCAACAAATGAAAGCCCTGCGGCAAATCTAAATACATATTGAATTGCAAGAATCCTATCGGGTATTGATGCGGTTTCTATATTCAAATTGTAATTTTGCAAAAAGGAGCTAAACATCAAAGCAAAAACCAAAACGCCAACTAATTTCCCCATGCTTTTTGCCGATGAAATTACTGCTGAGCCCATTCCATAGTTTTCGCGAGCTAAAGCTTGCATACCAATATTAGTTGCAGCAGGATAAAACAAGCCCATTCCAATACCCAGTATTGTCATTGAAAATACGAGAAAAAGTAAGCTACTACTTTGGCTCCAAAAACTAAACATAAGCATTGAAATAAAAAGAAATAAATTCCCCAATAGAACAACTCTTTTGGCACCCATTAGGCGTTGGAAATTCCCGGTAAAAGGAGAAAGTATGACCATAATGGCTGGCGAAATAACCATTAGTAAGCCTGATAATTCCGGACCAAAGCTTCGCCCTTCTTCAAAATAAAACGGACGTAGAAATCGAGAACCAACATTCACAGTGAAAAATAATAAGAAACCAAAGCTTGCCAACCAAAAATTTCGCAATTTGAATATGCTCAATTGTAAGATAGGGAAAGCACATTTTTTTTCATTATAAAGAAAAGTCATAAAAAAGAATAAGGATGCAAGCAAAAATGCCCAGGCTATTGAACCCCCGATTTGTTTGCCAATATTCACCGCCGCTATTAAGCTAGCCAGAAATGCAAAACTTAAAACTGCACCGATAATGTCAAATTTTTGTTTTTCGTTTTTTATGGTTTCGTGTTTAAATTTAAAACTAAACCAAAGCCCCAAAACAATAAAAGGAACATTAATAAAAAACACTGCCGACCAAGAAAATAAGCTTACTAAGAATCCTCCAATCAAAGGGCCGATACTAATACCGATTCCTGTACTCATCATCCATCGCCCATAAGCAGATGCCTGATTTTCAGGACTTATATATCTTTTAATCAGCGCAGGTCCAATAACATACAAAGCCGCTTCGGCAAAGCCTTGAATAAAACGTATTGCCAAAAGGATATTAAAATCGCGAATAATTCCACTTAAAAAAGTGGTGATTCCAAAAACAGTAAAGCCAATAATTAATATTTTTTTTGGAGAAGCTATTTGGCTGATCTTTCCCATAATCAATGCCGAGCTGGTAGCGGTAAGCATGGAAATCATCAAAACCAGCGAAATAATCGAAACACTAAATCCGAAATAAGAACGCATTTCGGGAAGTGCAATATTCACTGCCGAAAGATCCATCAACACAACCAAGGCTGCAATATTAATTGCCCAGTTTAATGCTTTTTCGTTTTGCATATTTTAATGCGCTTGCAACCAGTTTTCTCCTGTATTCATATCAACTACTATTGGGACATTCAATGAAACAGCTTCTCGCATTTCCTTTTCTACAATAATCATTAGTTCATCAACCTCATCGCGATGTGCATCAAAAACCAATTCATCGTGCACTTGCAGAATCATTTTTGAAAGCATTTTCTTTTCTTGCATATGCATATAAACATTGATCATAGCTACTTTTATCATATCCGCCGAAGATCCCTGAATTGGAGCATTAATTGCATTTCGCTCAGCAAAAGCGCGAACAATTCCATTCGCCGAATTGATGTCTTTTAAATATCTTCGTCGACCTTTTATAGTTTCTACATATCCGTTTTTCTTTGCGAAAGCGAT
>JAQIBR010000018.1 GCA_027858955.1 Bacteroidales bacterium | reverse complement strand
CGCGAAGGCTGGGGAGTTCTTGTTGATAACTGGAATGGTTATGATGTTTCTGGGTTGGTTGGAAGCACTGTTCACAATGGAGGCTTTGGCTTTTTAATGAACACATACGACGCTATGTGGCCACTTGTTCCTATGGTTCGTTACGATCAGCGATATGCAAATACTATTGGAAAATGGATGTTAAATGCAGCAAATGCTTCCCGCTTATTCTATCCTTACGAAATTCCTGATGAACATCAAACAATCCCGGAAGCGAAAGAACATACAAAAGGTGTAATTGCTTACGAAGGATTAATTAAAAAATCACATTTAGAGGAATACGAAGGATTGGAAGCTCCCATTGCTATTGGGGATGGCCCACATTGGGTAGATGGAAACCCAGATGTTTCTCAGTTTAGTGTTTATGGAAGCGGACACGTGGGAATTGCAGGATCGATTATTTCAAGAACAAGTGTTGAGAACATTTTACAATTGGATTTACTGGCTACCGATTTCTATAAAGCAGCGGCCTTTCCAAGCTATTTGTTTTATAATCCGAATCCCGAGACCAAGGAAGTAACTATTTCTGTAGGTTCTGTTGAGGTGAAGGTTTATGATGCTACTGAAAGAGCATTTATTTCAAATAGTGCAATCGAAGACTTTACTTTTAGTATGGAGAAAGAAAACGCTGCCGTTCTGGTTTTTGTTCCTGAAAATGCAAAAATAGAAATTAGAGAAGGCAAGCTTTACGCCGATGATGTTGTGATTGATTATCGTTATGAGTTATAGGGATAAGATATTTGAATTATTTTTTTAGTAAATAGATCTTTGTGAAACCTTTGCTAGTAGTTGGTACATCGGCAGCATGGATTACCTTACAATCAACGCCTAATTGATTCAATTTACGGCACGATTCAAAACCGCTAAAACCAGCTTCATAGACAGCATAATAATTTCCTCCTGGAAAATTCTTCTTAAGATAAGAGGCTAATATATCAGGACTAGGATCTTGACTCATCGTCTTATTCTCATATTGTTCTCCTAAAATAGTCACTTTCCAACTCTTTTTGTGATAATCAATTCCAACATAAAATGATTGGTCTTTGAATGAATTATTATTAATTTTGGTCTGCATAAGCTTAATTTTTAAATTCTTAATTTGTTTTGTCGCAATAAATTTAAGAATTTTAGCTTATGCTTTATTTTTCAAACATAATACCTTTGAGGTTTCTTTGAGCAACTTTTGCCAATGGCATCCCTTCAGGAGTGAAATAGCTATTACACAGAGTAACACAGAGATTTCACAGAGTAACACAGAGAAAATTATACCAAAGCACATTGGAGCGACACTTTTTCTTACAGAAATCAAATTTAATATGAAGACTATATTCCAATACTTCTTAATCATAATTATGCTAAGCTCCTGTAATTCTAATTTTGAACCGACTGCTGAAAAACAGTGGTGGAAAGAAACGGTCTTTTACGAAATCTATATGCCCAGCTTTAAAGATAGCAATGGCGATGGTTATAGCGATTTTAAAGGAATGACCAATAAACTAGATTATATAGAATCCCTAGGCGTAAAAGGTATTTGGTTAACGCCTTTTTTTAAATCGCCTAAGGTTGACAACGGATACGATATTAGCGATTATTTGCAGGTTGACGAAACCTATGGGAATCTGGACGACTTCAATACCTTTATTACAGAGGCTCATAAACGCGACATCAAAGTTATTATCGATATCGTTGTAAACCATACTTCTACTGATCATCGGTGGTTTCAGGAATCCCGTAAATCGAAAGATAACCCCTACCGCGATTATTATATTTGGGAAGATCAAGCAAATAATTGGGAGTCCTTTTTTGGCGGCAAAGCCTGGGAATACGATTCGCTTACTTCGCAATGCTATTATCATAAATTCGCTATTGAAATGGCGGACTTGAATTGGCAAAACCCCAAAGTGCTTGAAGAAGTTCAAGATGTATTTCGCTTTTGGTTAGATTTGGGAGTGGATGGATTCCGCCTCGATGTAATCAATTTTCTGACGACGGAAGGCATTACTCTCGACAATCCAATGGATGAAAATGGCAAGCAAAAACACATATACGACCTTGACCAGAAAGGCGTTAAGCAAGCAATGAAAACCATTAAGGAAACGATAAATGAATACGATAATCGCTTTATTGTGGGAGAGATTGGCAGCGATAAAATAGAGGTACTTAAACAATATCAAGGAAAAGAATTGCTAGACGTGGTGTTTAATTTCAACTTTGGCAGCATTCCCGAATTTTCAGCTCAGCGTCTTTTTGATGAGCTGCAAAGTATGGAAAGTAATATGAGTAATTATCCTACTTTATTTTTTGGCAGTCACGATATGCCTCGCTTGCACAGCCGACTTGCAGAAGAAAACCCAAACAGGGCATATGCTTTAGCCGTTTTGATGCTTACTGCCAAAGGAGTGCCATTTATTTATTTTGGCGAAGAAATTGGGATGAAAAATCATATCGCGAACTCTTTTGATGAAATCAGGGACGTACAGGGCGTGACTAATTATCACTTAGCAATTGAAGAAGGAAAAACTGCTGAAGAAGCCCTTATCATTGGGAATAAACACAATCGTGATAAATCGCGCAGCCCTATGCAATGGAATACGGATACGCTAGCAGGATTTTCCTCTTCCAAAAGCTGGATTCCTCTTAATCCCGATTACGAAACTCTAAATGTAGCGATTCAGGAAAATGACTTAGAATCTATGCTTTCGAAGTATAAACAACTGATCGCCTTGCGAAATTCAGAACCTGCATTGCAATACGGCGATTACGAAAAATTGAGTATTCAGGACGATTGCATCCATTTTATTAGAACTTATAACGATGAGAAGATCAATGTTTTAATCAATTTTGGAAAGCCAATGGTTTTTGATTTGCCTGAAAATGCAAATATTTTGCTTGGTACACCAATGTTGCAGACAGATGATTTGCTTATTTTTATCCTTTCACAAACAAAGCCTTAATAATCAGACTGGCCATTTTTGGGTTTTCTTTTAATCGACGAGTTGAATAACCAAACCATTCTTTTCCAAAAGGAACATAAATGCGCATAGGGTGCCCTTTGGCCATAATGGATTTACGTAAAGCCGGAGTTACTCCGTAAAGCATCTGAAATTCATATTGGTCTATGGCTGGTTTGTATTTCTCAAGCAAAGCATAAGAACCTTCGATCAATGGTTTATCGTGCGTAGCTATTGCAGGATACATTTTTTGTTCCAGCATATATTCCAATTCTTTCAAGAAATACTCATTTACCTCATCGTATTTTTTAAAAGCAATATTAGCGGGCTCCACATAAATACCTTTGCATAAACGAAAATTTAAAGGAGTTTCACTCGAATTTAAATCATTTAGATTTTTGATATCATCCAAAGTGCGACGCATATATGATTGCACTACCAAACCAACATTTTTTGGAAATTCGGCCTTTAATTTTCTAAACAGTTCAATTTCTAAATCAGTACAAGGGGAATCCTCCATATCTACTCGAACAAAATTATTGAAAGACGCTGCTAATGCAACAATTTCGCGAATGTGTTTATAGGCAACATCTTTATCAATCAATAAGCCAAAAGAAGTTGGTTTTAAGGAATAGTTACCATTTATTTTTGCAGCTTCTGCAGATTCAATAACATTTAGGTATTCATTCTTATTGACTTCAGCTTCATCTAGGTTTTCAATAAATTCACCTAAAATGTCAATGGTAGTTAGAGCGCCTTCGGAATTTAATGCTTTTGCGGCGATTATTGCTTGCTCAAGTGTTTCTCCGGCAATGTATTCCTTGGAAAATTGCCAAACCAACATTTTAGGCATATAAGGTAAAATGCCTGCTATTAATTTGTTGAACATCCTTTAAATATTTATGATTATTTGGTATATTTATTTTGCAAATGTATATAATCTTTACGAATTTCAAATCGAAAATCATATAGTTGTTTTATAAATAACAATAGAAAAGAATAAAGAAAAATTAGCAAGCTTAATGCTTTAAAAACAAGCAACTATCACCATAACTTAAAAAACGATAATCGTTTTCAAGAGCATAATCGTAAATCGATTTCCAAGAGTCTCCAAGATAAGCTGAAATCAATAATAATAGAGTGCTTTTTGGTTGATGAAAATTGGTGATCATTCCATCAATAATTTGAAACTCATAGCCGGGACCAATCAATATCTGTGTTTCGGAATGAAATAAATCTTCCTTAATTTTATCAAGATAATATAGGATTTGCTTAAATGCTTCGGTCTTTGATAAACGAGGATATTTTGCCAAATTGTAAGCTTCCCATTGACTTAAAGTATAGTTTTCCAGATTGGGAAAATAATGCATTTTTGTTCCTAACCAATACAAACTTTCTAGTGTACGGATGCTAGTGGTTCCTACAGCAATAAGTGTTTTATTATCTTGTATAATAAGATTTTCAATCAAACTGCGAGTTACTGAAATTTGTTCAGTATGCATTTGATGTTCACTCACTTTTTCACTGGAAAAAGGTTTAAAAGTTCCCGCTCCCACATGAAGCGTAACATAATCAGAAATTATAGATTTTTTTCTGAGCGAATCAAAAACAGTATCTGTAAAATGTAAACCTGCTGTTGGAGCTGCTACAGACCCATCATGTTGAGCGTAAATTGTTTGATAGCGTTTACAATCATTATCATCAGCTTTTCTATGCATATAAGGAGGCAAAGGTATTTTTCCACTCTGCTCCAAAACTTCAGAAAAAGTTAAGTTTTGTGGCGTCCAACTAAATTGTATAAAGGAAGATTCTTCAACATCGCTTAAGCGTTCTGCCAAAAGAAATGCTTTTTTTCCATCTACTTCAAATTCCATTTTCAATATTCCGCTTTTCCACTTTTTTCTATTCCCAACCAAACATTTCCATACAGATGTCTCTTTTTGCAAAAAAGCTTCTTGAATTTCTCGTGTTGGTTCGTGTGGCTCTAAACAAAAAATTTCAATAGCGGCACCACTTTCTTTTTGAAAATTTAAACGTGCCTGAACGACTTTGGTATTGTTAAAAACTAAAAAGGAATTTTCCGGTAAAAAATTGGCCAGCTCAATAAATTTTGAAGTTTTAGCTGTTCCGTTATAAATTAAGAGTTTGGATTCGTCTCGTTTTGCAAGTGGATATTGTGCTATTCGCTTTTGTGGAAGCGGATAATCGTAATGCTCAATAGAAACTGTATTGGGTTTATTCATTAAAACAATTTAATAAATATTTTCGATATGAATATTGGCAAGATAATCATCAGTAACATCGTCTAAGTTAACAACCTCAACCGAAACAATTTTATTATCAAGATAATGGTATTTTACCTCAACATAAAAGCCATTTAGCTCAAACAGTTTAATGCTTAATGGATATTCTTTTCTGGCAAGTAAAGTATAGCCTGTATCCATAATCAACAACATCTGTTGTACTATTGATAATTGTTGAAAAGCTTCTTTTGTCTGCATGAGGCAAAGATACTGCTATTTCATTTTGTAAATTTTAAAAATGTTGTTAAAACTTTGCTTTAGGGCGATTTTAGTTTAAAAATTTAGCAAAATTAAGTGTTTCGTTAAATTGTGGGAATAATCTGCTAAAGGCCGGAAGTCGATGTAGCAGAATTGTTTTATTTTTGGGGCTATGAGTCTTGATTTTTGGAAAATTTTGAGCGTTTGAAGCATAAAAAAATTTCCAATGTTCTGGCCCCGCCCATGATGTAATATAGAAATCGGGTTTGTGATTAATAATAAAGTCAGGAGTTCCAAGCGGTTTTAATTTTTTCCAAAAATCACTTTCCTTTAATGTTTTTCCTCTTTCCTTTCGTTTAAATAAATCTTTATAAAGTTGTCCCAAACCGTTTGGTAGCGAAAGATGCAAAAAATTTTCTTTATTAGAATTATTGTGTAGATAAGTAAATAAAACCTGCTTTTCAGGTGGCGTTATCCAACGAATAATTTTATTTCCAAACTCATCTATCTGTGAACAATCAAATTTTTGAGCAGGAATCATTGCGGGAAGAGATGTTGTTTCTGATGCAAATTCCAATGGCGAATCATAAATCGATAAATTTATGAGTTCCCAATTATTGTCATTTAACTTAAAAGTGAGATAACGATTGCCGTTTTGAAGATCAAATTCAGCAGCTATATTGTTTTGCAAACAGAAAAATCGAAAAAGTAATTTTGAAAAAGATTCGTTGAGTAAGGATAAAACCCTATGCTTAATATCTTCATCATCGTTAAAATAGAGCACATATTGCCATAATGCATGGTTTAATGCCTGTTGAATAAGCGAACGGAAATTAGTTTCCGGAACACGACTAAGCTGAATTATTTCATGGGTTAACATAAAAAAAGTGTTGACGAAGAGTGTATATATACAATTCCTGCAGAGGAATTAGGTGTAGTAAATTATCCAGGTAAACAAAGATACAATAATTGATAGGCGATAACAAGTGTAATATTTGGATTTGTTAGTATGGATTTTCTTTATAAGAATTTGTATCTTTGAAAGAAACAGAATTAAATTAATATCATATGAAAAAATTTGCTGTAATTTTATCGGGTAGTGGTGTTTTTGATGGTACCGAAATTCATGAAGCCACATTAAGTTTACTTGCAATTGCACAGGCTGGAGCTGAATATGAAATTTTTGCCCCAGATATTCCTCAACATCATGTTATAAATCATATAACTGGAGAAGAGATGAATGAAACTCGTAATGTGCTTATTGAGTCAGCGCGAATTGCTCGTGGAAAAATAAGTCTCTTAAGTGCTTTTGAATCATCTAGTTTTGATGCAATTTTATTTCCGGGAGGTTTTGGGGTAGCCAAAAATCTTTGCTCACTAGCAGTTAAAGGACCTGATTGTAGTGTAAATGCAGATGTTGAAAAGGCAATTAAAGCGATGTATAATGCAAAAAAACCGATTGGAGCTTTGTGCATTGCTCCAGCACTTATTGCTCGGGTAATAGAAGGAGTAAAAGTAACAATTGGGCAAGATGAAAGTACAGCCGGAGCCATTCATTCAATGGGCGGAGTACATATAAGCACCACTCATGGAGAAGTTGTTGAAGATAAAACTAAGCGTGTTTTTACAACACCTTGCTATATGCTAGATGCTAGCATTTCAGATATTTATAATGGTGCGAATAATGTTGTAAAAGCAATGATGGACAATATGAAATAAAAAAAGGCAGTAATTAGCTGCCTTTCGTTTTATATTTTACTGATTATCAGTTTCTATCTCAGTATAGATAATTTCTAGTCGGATTCGCGATTCCGGATTGGAACTTGGATCAAATCCACTTCCAATAAGGCGAGCGCCTTTATATGTTGCGCTGGAAATTTGCATCAATAGTTTATCTGAATCGAATTTCCCTGAAATATAATCTTGAATATAATTTGTAATTCGAAATTCGTATTGTTTTGATGCACTGTTGTAGTATCCATCGAAATAAGCCTCACCTCCACCTGAATCTTCAATGTAATAATAGCTACTTATGCTATCGAGTTCAGAATATCTTTTTTGAAATAAGACCATGTTGGCAGGTTGAACAAATATATTATTAGGATCAATATTGGTTATTATCAACTTGGCTTCATTAATGGCATATTTTTCAATATCATTGCGCTTAAACAAAGATGGGAAACTAATATAGCTATCCACTCCACCCAATGTTTGAAGGTAGAATTTTTGCTCTCCAAGAGTGCTGTCCTTTTCTATTACTTGACGATAAAAATCAGGATCGGAACCTACATAATCTAAATGGTCATAATTTTGAAATGATGGGGAATTAGCACTCACAGCAAAACTATAGCTGAGTGAGTCGCTAACCGAATTCTTATAATGAATGGTCAGCTTGGAGCGCGCGCCACGCATATTAAGATAGGTTAGATTTCCGGTACCTCCAGAAAAAACAGGTTCAAAATACAAGCCCTTAAAACGATCAATAAAATCATCGTTATTATAATAAATAGTGTCATCCATAGCCAATAATCGCCGTCCTAGTTCATCAGATAAACGCATAGTAAAATGAGGCTCTACATGTACGGTATCAATTAAAACACTTTCAAAAGGTTTGGGAAGAATTGTGGCCGAACCTAATAATTCAGGCAAAAATGATGCTGTTTGATTTGAATAATATGCTGTATCCAGTATTAGTTGTTCATTCAACTCGTAGACATTAAAAGACAATGGAGCCGTAGAGTCGCCGTAAACGGAAATCATTTGGTAAGGAATAGATAATACAAGAGAATCAAAAGATTCTTGTTCCCCAAAACTATAATTAGCTAGAGAAAGATCATATTGAATATATAAACTAGCTTTGGTTGTTCCAAAAACAGGATCAACAACAACGCCTAGTAGGTTATTTGCCAAATAATCTGTGCGTACTGAATCACGTAAAACAGAATAAACCCTTACACTTGTTGTATCAGAAAAAAGAACGTTTAATGGATTGCTACCAACAATATCTAATCCAATTTGTGATGGCTCTTTTATGCAAGAAAAAGAGAGTATCCCTACTATAAGTAGAGCAAGTGTGCTTTTTAGAAAGCGTGATGTTTTCTTCATTAAACCAATTTTAGTCCGCAAAAGTAAAGCCTTTTACAAAAGCGGCATAGTGAAATCTCTTAATTTTTGTTATAAAATCGGCTTATTCTTCGAGTAAGCTATTGTAGAAATTATCAAATGTATCAATATAATTTTCTGTTCCGGGAAAAAGTAATACGGGTTTACCGCTTTCATCAACCATTTTTTGGATAGCAGGATCTATTTCATCACAATTAATTATCACGGCATCAGAGTATTGCAAAGCACCTTTCATAAGGTCCACATAAGTACCGCCTTCAAAAACAGATAAATCGGCATCATCAATGCCGTACATTTTTATTTTACCTGTAAGTTTATTACTTAAAGTCTCTGTAAACCCATCGTTATAAATGCTCATCACCACTTTGGTATCTGCAAAAAGCGGATTGTCTTTCATCGCTTTTTTAACATATAATGGAATCATGCTTCCCATCCATCCATGAACATGAATAATATCCGGTGCCCAACCTAGCTTTTTAACTGTTTCTAAAACACCACGCGAATAAAATACTGCACGTTCATCATTGTCGGGATGGAATACACCCTTTTTATCTCTAAATGTTGATTTTCTATGGAAAAACTCTTCATTATCAATAAAATACACCTGCATACGAGCCTGTTGTATAGATGCAACTTTGATAATTAAGGGGTGATCCTGATCGTCAATAATTAGGTTCATACCGGAAAGACGAATCACTTCGTGAAGTTGATTACGGCGTTCGTTAATATTACCAAAACGAGGCATAAATGTTCTGATTTCTTTTCCTTTTTCTTGAATGCCTTGTGGGAGAAAACGGCCCACCTTAGATTGAAAATTTTCGGGTAAATAAGGTGTTATTTCTTGATTAACAAATAGTATTCTTTTCTTCATTGTAACGAATTAAGATTTAAAAAATGTGGCGTTAAGTTGGAGGATTAATATTGACGTTACCAAATATTTCTGCAAAGATACGCTTTTTTTAAAAATTTAAAGTGAATTAATATAAACCAAATAGAATAAACTCCTGATTGAAAGGTAAAACGACTTTGGTCAACAGTTCCATCGAATTTATTTAATATTACTTTTCGACCAAGAATCTTTAAGGCCAACAGTTTTATTGAAAACCAAAGCGTCTTTCGTGCTGTCTTTATCAACAGTAAAATAGCCTATGCGTTCAAATTGATAATAGCTTAAAGCACCTGATTCTTTAACAGAAGGCTCCACATGGGCATTTTCAATAATACTCAGAGAATCAGGATTTAAAAGCTCTTTAAAGCCTTTTTCCTTATCATTATCTGGATCGGGAACAGTAAATAATCGATCATAACTACGCACTTGAGCTTCAATATTATTATTGGCATCAACCCAATGTAAAGTGCCTTTTACTTTTCGGCCATCCGGTGACTTACCTCCTTTTGAAAGAGGATCGTAAGTACAAATTAGTTCGATTATATTTCCAGAATCGTCTTTAATAACTTCTTCGCATTTGATAAAATAAGCATAACGTAAGCGAACCTCTCGTCCCGGAGCTAATCTGAAAAATTTCTTAGGTGCATCTTCCATAAAATCATTGCGCTCAATATAAATTTCTTTTGAAAAAGGAATCATTCGTGTTCCGGCATTTTCATCTTCAGGATTATTTACCGCCTCAAGCTCTTCAGTTTGTCCTTCAGCATAGTTTTTTATTATCACTTTTAGCGGATCAAGAACAGCCATAACTCTTTTGGCGCGCTTATTTAAATCTTCGCGCACACTATGTTCGAGCAAGGCAACATCAATTACATTATTTCTTTTGGCAATGCCGATACGGTCGGAAAAAGTGCGAAGAGCTTCGGGACTGTATCCGCGACGACGCATACCGGAAATTGTTGGCATTCGGGGATCGTCCCAACCGTTTACAAGATTTTCTTGCACTAGTTCAAGTAATTTTCTTTTGCTCATTACGGTATAACTAAGATTTAGGCGAGCAAATTCAATTTGTTGAGGACGAAAAACTTCTGCCTCATCTAAATACCAGTTATAAAGCGGACGGTGATTTTCAAACTCCAAAGTACAAAGTGAGTGCGTAATTTTTTCGATGCTGTCTTCTAATCCATGTGCCCAATCGTACATAGGATAAATACACCAAGTATTTCCCGTACGGTGATGATGAGCATGTCTTATGCGGTACATGGCCGGATCGCGCATTTGCATATTGGGAGAATCTAAACTGACTTTGGCTCGTAGAGTTTTGCTGCCATCAGGAAATTCACCAGCTTTCATGCGGGTAAAAAGATCAAGATTTTTTTCTATGCTGCGATTACGAAATGGACTTGGAGTAGACGGAACTGAAGGTGTTCCGCGCATTTCTGAAACATCTTCGGCGCTTTGGTCACAGACGTAGGCTTTGCCTTTTTTGATTAGTTTAACGGCCAATTCGTACATCTGATCAAAATATTCGGAAGCAAAATAGAGGCGGTCGCCCCAATCAAATCCCAACCATTTTACGTCTTCAATTATAGAATCAACATATTCTACTTCCTCTTTGGTTGGATTAGTATCATCAAATCGAAGATTGCAAAGGCCATTGTATTTTTCGGCAATGCCAAAATTTAAACAAATTGATTTTGCATGTCCAATATGCAGATAACCATTAGGTTCCGGAGGAAAACGTGTATGAACTCGACTTTCGTTTTTGCCATTATTCAAATCACTTTCAATAATTTGTTCTATAAAATTTAAGGATGTTTTATTCTCTTCAGGAATATTTTCAGTTCTATTTTCCATAAATGCAATCGCTGTTTAAAAAATGCAAAATTAACACAATAATTGAAGTTAAAGCTTAGTGATTTGGGGATATTTTGTGTTTTGGCAATTTGGTGGAGAAATTTTTCAATACTTCTCCATTGTAGACCTTTGGACAAATAACAAATAACCCTAATTTTCTGGAATTAATGATTTTTTAGCATTTCAAAGTTTGATTTAAATTTGTGAAGCCGATCAAAATAAATTATTTAGACCGCTTTAAAAAGGCTATTTTTGGTTAGTTATTACAATAAATAATTTAACACATGAGTGAGTCCATAGAAAAATCGTATAAAGAATTAGTAGCGCTAAAATACCAGCTCTACAACAGCCTGTTTTTAACCTTACCCCTTGATGCAGTTGAGCAAACAGGCCTGCTTTTACCATTGTTGCATGAGGCTTGTGAAAAAGGCTATGAGAAAAGTTATTCGCCATCAGCCATTCTGAATAATTTTTTTGTAACCCACAAACCAGATTTTTCAGAAAAGGATCGTATCACTTTTCTATTTAAAAGCATTCAATATATTGAAAGGCAAATTGTATTGATTGACGCTTTAGAAGAAGCTGCTTATTCTAAAATACATCGTATTGGCAACTCTAACTCATGGGAATGGATTAGCGAAAAGGTAAAAAGTCTGAATTTGCAGGTTCAGATGAAAGAACTACTGTCTAGTTTCGGAATTCGAGTAGTGCTTACAGCTCACCCCACGCAATTTTATACGGGCTCGGTTTTGGCTATCTCTAACGATCTCACCGAAGCAATAGATGAAGGAGACGTTTCAATGGCTCGCGACTTATTGCAGCAATTGGGAAGAACACCATTTTATCGCAAGGAAAAACCTTCTGTTTACAAAGAAGCTCTGTCGTTAATCTGGTATCTTGGTAATATTTTTTATCCTGCGGCTGGAGAACTTTTGGAAAGAATCAGTCAGCACTTTCCAGAAGATATTGTTAAAGAAAATCAGCTTATTTCGCTTGGTTTTTGGCCCGGCGGCGATAGAGACGGAAATCCTTTCGTTACGGTTGATACTACACTGAAAGTAGCTAAACGACTTCGTTTTGCCATAGTCACCAGCTATTATGAGGAGCTAAAAACACTTAAACGCCGCCTGAGTTTTTCCGGAGCTTATGAAATTCTGAATCAACTTGACGAATTATTTTATGCTGAATTAACGCATCCTAATGGTGAGAAAAACATCGAATTAGCTTATTTTATAGCTAAGCTCTACGAAATAGAAAACGTCCTTAAAGAAAAGCACCAAAGTCTATTTTTGGATAAGCTAATCTCTTTTAAAAGAAAAGTATTGCTCTTTGGATTCTATTTTGCCAGCATAGATATTCGTCAGGACAGCAGAGTGATAGGCAAAGCTTTTGATGCTGTAGCGGCTAACAATCCTAAACTTTTTCCGAATAATTTGGCTGAATTGCACGAAGCGGAACAATTGGTGCATTTGCTAAATGTTAAAGGCCACATAGACACCGCTATTTACGATGATTCATTAACCAAAGACACCTTGGATTCTTTTGGTGTAATCAAGAAGATACAGCAAATGAATGGTGAACTAGGAGCTCATCGTTATATCATCAGCAATTGCCGTGGTCCTATAGACATGGCCAAAGTGATTGCCTTGGCTCGCCTATGTAGTTGGGGCGATGAATTACTTACACTTGATATCGTTCCTCTTTTTGAAACGGTTGAAGATCTTAAGTCTGCCGGCCAATCAATGGTCACGATTTATAATAATACGACTTATAAAAAGCATCTTATTGCCCGAAAAAAGAGACAGACTGTTATGCTGGGTTTTTCAGATGGCACTAAAGACGGAGGTTATCTTATGGCGAATTGGGCCATTTTCAGGGCAAAGGAAGATGTAACAAAAATATCGAGAGAAAATAGTGCGGAAGTTGTTTTCTTTGATGGTCGTGGCGGGCCTCCGGCTAGAGGAGGCGGGAATTCCCATTTATTTTATTCGGCATTGGGAAAGACAATCGAAAGCAAACAGATTCAAATTACGATACAAGGACAAACTATAAGCTCGCACTATGGAATTAAGGAGGCGGCTATACATAATTTGGGTCATCTCTTAACAGCAGGCATCGAAAATAACCTTTTTACCAGAGCATCTTCTAATTTGAATGAAGACCAACGATTGTTGATAGAGCAACTATCGGAACGGAGTTATGTGAAGTACGATGCTTTGAAAAATCATCCTCTGTTTATGCCGTTTTTAGAGGAAAGAAGTACGCTTAAGTATTATGGATTGGCAAATATAGGAAGTCGACCATCTAAAAGAGGTGCCGATAAGAAGTTGAAATTCGAAGATTTAAGAGCCATTCCTTTTGTCGGAGCCTGGAGTCAGTTGAAGCAAAATGTTCCCGGTTTTTTTGGTGTGGGAACAGCACTTAAAGAGCAGGAAGAGAAAGGTAACTTGCAGTCTTGCATAGATTTATATCGTTCGTCAACATTTTTTAAAGCATTGATTGGTAATAGCATGCAAAGCATGAGCAAAACTAATTTTAGCATTACTCAATACATGGAAAATGACCCTAAATTTGGTGAGTTTTGGAAGATTATTCATGCGGAGTTTCTGTTGAGCAAGGAAATGGTTTTAAAAGTTTCAGGATATAAAGAATTGCTGGAAGACAATCCACGAAGCCGAATGAGCATAAGTCTGCGTGAAAAAGTTGTATTACCTCTATTAACCATTCAGCAATATGCTTTGATAGAAATTCAGAAGGCGCAAGAATCTGGCAAAGAGGATTATTTGTCTAATTATCAATCGATGGTTATGCGTTCTTTGTTTGGGAATATCAATGCAAGTAGGAATTCAGTTTAAAACAGTTAAGTGGTTGATTAGGTGAGTAGATAAAAACATGCTGTTTTCTTCAATTGAACTACCGAATATTATTGGCCTTTTATCATCCATCTCATTATCACGCGGTCTGAGATTTTGATGCAATCAGATCAATTTTTTCTGATCGATTTGCTGAATAAAAAAAATATTAGAAAAGCACAAAGAAATAGAATCGAATAGGAGAGTCGATTATCGAGTATTTGAGCATTGGTAAATGCAAACAAATAAACAAGATTTCCTGCCAAGATTATAATACAAAATAAACCAAAAATCTTTTTCATTATCTTAGGATTTCAAGAAGGCTTTTTTACGCTTAGCAATAAAATAGAATCCGAGAAAAGAAAATAACAATAATGGAATCATTAAATAATCCGTATTAGCATTGCTAAAAATAATTGAGTTTAAAGTAACAACTCCAACAAAAGCAAGAATTAAAGTTATTCGAGTATGATATTTAACATCAAATTTGGACCATTTTATCAAGGCCATAAAATTGATTGCAGCGATAAAAATACACATTGTCTCAGCAAAATTAGCAGCCAGAACCATTTGTATGCTTGCGTCGTTGTATTTTGAAAAACTCTGAAATATTATATATCCTAAAAGAGCAAGCATTAAGATAACATTGAATAAGTGTGTTTTCATAGAAAAATAATTTGCGCTACATTTAAATCAAGGCATAAATCTACAAAATTTATATGATTTAGAATCTTATCGTTATGCTCACTCCGAATAGTAGATAGATTATCCCGAAGGGATAAAATTTGAATAACCACCGGTGGAACCGGTGGAAAATAAGCGAAATTGAAATCACAACCCTGAAAGGGTTGAACCTATAATATGTTAATATTCAACCCTTTCAGGGTTGTGAGTTCACCTATCATCCTTCCGTGGGTTACACCCACGGTTATTCAAGTTCAGTCCTTTCAGGACTTTTACCTTTTCGGAGTATACTAATAGTTACAATACAACAAGCATCTCTGCATTTAAAAAATCGCCTTAGCAATTTCCCTGATATTATCAGATTTTCCCATAGTATAATAATGCAATACGGGAACTCCTGCTGCAATAAGTTCTTTACTTTGTTCAATGCTCCAGGCTATCCCTAATTCGTAAACAGATTGTTTTGATTTACACTTCTGCACTTCTTTTGCTAATACTTGCGGAATATCTACATGAAAAGTTTGCGGCAAAACAATCAATTGACTCTTAGCGGACAATGGTTTTAATCCCGGAATAATGGGAACATCAATACCTGCAGCACGACAGCTTTTTACAAATTCGAAATACTTCGAATTATCAAAGAACATTTGCGTAACAATATATTCAGCACCCGCATCCACTTTTGCTTTTAAATTCAACAAATCGCTGTCTAAATTTGGTGCTTCAGGATGTTTTTCAGGATAGCCTGCAACACCAATGCAGAAATCGGTAGGGTGGGCATTTTCCAATTCTTCTTCAAGATAAATACCTTTATTTAAATTACTTACCTGTTTAACCAAATCGACTGCATAAGTATTGCCATCAAGATCTGGAATAAAATATTTTTGACCTGCAGGCGCATCGCCCCTTAACAGCAAGAGATTATTGATTCCTAAAAAATGCAAATCTATAAGTGCGTTTTCGGTTACTTCGCGTGTAAATCCTCCACAAATTAAGTGCGGGACTACATTAATACCTGTTTTATATTGTATGGCCGATGATATACCAACAGTACCGGGACGTTTTCGAACTGTTCTTTTTTTTAAAAGACCGCCGGGCAAGTGTTCATATTGAATTTCTTCCTGATGATATGTGATATTGATATATGAAGGATTAAACTCCAATAATGGATTTATTTTGTCTTCAATTTGACTGAATTGTTCTCCTTTTAAAGGAGGTAAAAGTTCAAAAGAAAAAAGTGTTTTTTCGGATTTTTGTATATGTTCGGTAACTTTCATTTTTTTCAGTTTTATCGGTTATGACTTAGTAAACTTTTTGCTCTAGCGAGCGATATATTTTTGCGGTTTGCATAATCATGTATTTGATCTTCGGCAACAGTTCCAATGTTAAAGTATTTGCTTTGCGGATGAGCAAAATAGTATCCCGAAACACTTGCAGGAGGATACATAGCATAATTTTCAGTCAGTTTAATTTCTGTATTCTTTTCCACTTCAAGAAGATCGAAGATTACTTTTTTCTCAGAATGTTCGGGACAGGCAGGATAACCCGGCGCAGGACGAATGCCCTGATATTTTTCTTTTAAAATAAGTGGAATATCTGCTTTTTCGCCAGTTGCATAGCCCCAATAATTTGTGCGTACTTCATAGTGCAAAAGTTCCGCCAATGCTTCAGCCAATCTATCAGCTAAAACTCTTACCATTATGCTGTTATAATCGTCGTTTTGATCTAAATATTCTTGACTTAAACCGTCTGTTCCTGTTCCCGTACTCACAACAAAAGCACCGATATAATCAGTTTCTTTATCGCCTTTTGGCAAAATAAAATCAGCCAAAGAGAGGTTTGGAATATCTCCTTCTTTTTTTTCTTGATTCCGAAGAAATTCAAATTTAGTCAGTGGTTTTTCGTGCTTTTCATCGTCAAAAACAGTAACAGATTCCTTGACTTTGTTTGCAGGGAAAAGACCATAAACAGCTTTAGGTTTTATGCGAGTATCTTTTTCCATTTGGTCGAGGATAATTTGTCCGTCTTCCCAAAGTTTCCGCGCTTCTATTCCCTTTACCGGATCGTCAAAAATATCAGGATATTTTCCACTGATTTTCCATGAATGGAAAAAGAATGTCCAATCTATCCACGGTCTGATTTCGGAAACGGAATATCTTTTTACTTGTATTCCCAATTGTTTTGGGCGAATAATTTTTGCTGTGCTTGCCTGAATATCAAATCCATTATTACGAGCATCAACTAAAGAAATTAGAGTTTTGCTTTTTTGATTTAACAGATGTTTTTGACGAAGTTTTTCGTATCGATCTTTTATTTCTATTTGATATTGATCTCTATTTGTCGGCGAAATTAATCGACTGGTAACTTGTACACTTCTTGAAGCATCTTTCACATGAACTATAGCATTCTGATAAGTAGGGGCAATTTTTACTGCTGTGTGAATTTCGGAAGTTGTGGCACCACCTATTAGTATAGGAATATTAAGCTTTTGGCGTTGCATTTCAGTAGCAACATGAACCATTTCTTCGAGCGAAGGAGTAATTAAGCCGCTTAATCCAATGATATCAACCTTTTCGTCTATAGCACTTTGGATGATTTTAGTAGTAGGAACCATTACGCCTAAATCAATGACTTCAAAATTATTGCAGCCCAAAATAACGCCCACTATGTTTTTTCCGATATCATGAACATCGCCTTTAACAGTTGCCAAAAGCACTTTTCCAGCACTAACTTTTTCGCCTGCATTTTCTATTTCAATAAAAGGAAGTAAATAAGCAACTGCTTTTTTCATTACACGTGCGCTTTTCACTACCTGAGGCAAAAACATTTTACCTGAACCAAACAAATCACCGACTATATTCATCCCATCCATCAAAGGTTGTTCGATAATATGCAAAGCAAACTCGAATTTTTTCTGAGCATCTTTTAAATCTTCTTCAATAAAATCGGTTATTCCTCTAACTAATGCATGTGCCAAGCGTTTTTCTACGCTTTCGTTTCGCCATTCCAAAACCTGCTCAATGGGTTTCACTTTCCCATCACCTAAATTGTTTTGCGCATAAATTAAAACTCGTTCTGTAGCATCTTTTCGTCGATTTAAAACCAAATCTTCAACCAATACTAAAAGCTCTTTTGGAATTTCATCGTAAATCTGCAACATAGCTGGATTAACAATTGCCATATCCAATCCTGCTTTTATTGCGTGAAAAAGAAAGACCGAATGCATTGCTTCGCGTACAATATTATTTCCTTGAAATGCAAAACTTAGGTTACTTACGCCGCCGCTAACTTTGGCATGCAACAGATTTTCTTTAATCCATTTTGTGCTTTTAATAAAATCGACAGCATAATTATTATGCTCAACTATTCCAGTTCCAATTGTTAAAATATTTGGATCGAAAATGATATCTTCAGGAGCAAAATTCGCTTTATCGACTAATAAGCGATAAGCACGCTCGCAAATAGAAATTTTTGATTCATAATCTGCAGCTTGACCATCTTCATCAAAAGCCATTACGATTGCAGCGGCTCCATGACGTTTTATTTTTTTTGCATGATCTAAAAATGATTCTTCGCCTTCTTTTAAACTGATGGAATTTACAATTGCTTTTCCCTGAACACATTTTAATCCTGCTTCGATAACACTCCATTTTGAGCTGTCGATCATAATCGGAATACGTGCGATATCAGGTTCTGATGCTAATTGGTTCAAGAAAACTGTCATTTCGTTCTCTGCATCCAACATAGCATCATCCATACAAACGTCTATTATTTGTGCGCCTCCTTCAACTTGATGTCGTGCAACGCTCAAAGCTTCTTCGTATTTTTTCTCACGAATTAAGCGAGCAAATTTGCGAGATCCGCTTACATTAGTTCTTTCACCAATATTTACAAAATTTACAGCTTTGCTGATTTTTAGAGGCTCAAGACCGCTCAAACGAGTTTCGGTCTGAAGATTTGGAATCTTGCGAACATTAGCTTTTTCAGCAAGTTGAGCCATTTCTCGAATATGATCGGGCGTAGTACCGCAACAACCGCCTACAATATTGGCAAAATTATGATCTAAAAAATCAAGGATATGACTGCCCATTTTTTCGGGACTTTCATCATATTCGCCAAATTGATTAGGCAATCCTGCATTGGGGTGAACACTCACATAAAAAGGCGATTTTTTGGAAAGTTCTTCAATATAAGGTCGAAGTTGCTCTGCTCCAAGTGCACAATTTAATCCAATACTCAAAAGCTCGATATGAGAAACAGAATTTAAAAATGCTTCAAGGGTTTGGCCTGAAAGAGTGCGCCCGCTGGCATCTGTTATTGTGCCGGAAACCATTACAGGAATTTTTCTCTTTTCAGTTTCAAATAATTCTTCGAGAGCAAATAAAGCTGCTTTGGCATTTAGTGTATCAAAGATAGTTTCCACTAAAAACACATCTATATTTCCATCAAAAAGCGCTTCAGCTTGCTGATAATATATGTCTTTTAAGTCATCAAAACTTACTGCTCGAAAACCAGGATCATTAACCTCGGGCGACATTGAGGCAGTTTTATTTGTTGGACCTAAAACACCTGCAACAAAACGAGGTTTATTTGGATTTTTTACAGTGAATTTATCGGCTGCTCTTCGAGCAATTTGTGCTGCGGCAAGATTTATTTCATAAGATAAATCTTCCATTTGGTAATCAGCCAATGAAATATGATTTGCATTAAAGGTGTTGGTTTCGATAATATCGGCACCAGCCTCTAAATATTCTTCATGAATACTTTGAATGATATCGGGCTGAGTTAAGCAAAGCAAATCATTGTTTCCCTTCACATTAACTTCCCAATCGGCAAAACGCTGTCCTCTAAAATCTTCTTCTGTTAATTTATGATTTTGGATCATAGTTCCCATAGCTCCATCGAGGACAAGTACACGTTTTTTTATTTCTTCTTTTATATTGATCATAATTATTTTTCAGTTTATCTCATTGTCACTTAAATTGTAAATCACGCAAAGGCGCAAAGACGCTAAGTTTATTTTGCATAAGACTCTAATTTACTGAATAAAATAGGTCTTACGCAAGCACATGCACATAGGCATATTACAGAGATAATAATTTTTACGGAATGTTGTTGTTTTCATACAGCGTTTTTCATTTATAATCATTCGGCTCTTTTTGCCGAATCTAGGTATTGGCACCTTTCCCTTGGGCAGGTTGCCAGAGTTTCATTGAGCCTAGTCTCTTCGCTCTTCTTTATAAATCAAATACACCACTGCCAAAGGCATCCCTTTGGGAAAATGGAGGGATATTTGAATTCTATGGCAAATATAAGCCAAATTTTTTATTTGGCAATATATTTAAGCAGCAAAGCAATGAAATGTCTAATCCCACACATATCTTTCATCATAATCAATATCATTTTCTTTTAAGAAAATAAGGTATTCTTCTTTGAAAGATATATGTTTATGATGTTGATCTTGAGTTTCGATATAATGTTTCACAATATCAGTTTGTGTATGCTGCACCGAAAATCCGCCATAGCCTCTTTGCCAATAGAATTTTTCATACTCTACTCCTTTTGTTTTTATCCATTTTGATGAATGTGTCTTCAATTCTTCTATTAAATCCATTAACGCAATTTTTCGCGATAGCAAGCAAAGAATATGGTCTTTATGTCCACCAACAATAACCGGATTGCAATCTTTGTTTTTTGAACTATTACTACCACGAGCTTTGCTCGTGGCTAATGATTAGGCCTCTTGGGGCTATTGGATATTAAATCTTTAGGGCTTCAGGAAATCAATTCTCTCAAAAACAGACAATAAATTGATACGTCTATAATCTAAAAGGCTAAAATCTTTTAGAACACAAAATCATTATGTTAATTTTATGAGCACCAAAGGTGCGTTTATCAATAACCCCGAGAGCAGCTCGGGGGAAAAACAAAGAAATAATCAATCAGCACCAAAGGTGCGAAATCGATAATCTCAAACGAATACTCTTGCATCTTAATATTCAGGAATTGCCTCGGAGACCTGTTTTTATTCCTTATATTTGGAGTAGTATAAAAAGGTTTTTCTTAAAATATTGGAGAAATAGGCGCAATTGCGTATACACAGACGTTGTGCATAAGCTAAAAGAACGACAGTACAATTAATGAAACAGAAAGAAAATTGAAATGACGAGCCTGCCCACAAATAGCACATTTGGTTTTTTGCCGACACGCAAAATGCCAACTC
>JAQIBR010000012.1 GCA_027858955.1 Bacteroidales bacterium | reverse complement strand
AGTATGGCTATTCCTTCAGCATTTACTCCCATTGTACTGGATAGTATGCTTTTGGTAGATGGCGGTGTAATAAATAACTTTCCTGTTCAAGAATGTATTGATATGGGAGCTGATATTATTATTGGTGTTTATGTTGGGGCTGATGAAGATGCTGATGCCAGAAACCTTAATACAATGGTAAAGATAATGAGTAGATCAGCATCTTTCTTAGGTTCTGTGAATGCTAAAAAACAAATGAAAAATCTCAATATTAAAATTATACCTGATTTAAAAGGAGCTGGTGTCGAAAGCTTTGGTAGAGCTGAAGAGATAGTGAAAATGGGTGAAAAAGCTGCTCGAAAGAATGATGTTTATGTGCAGTTAAGCGCCCTATCTCATTCCTTAAAATTGCACTCTGGAAAACAAACTCTTGAAAAAAGTACAACAAAGCAAGATATAGCAATTAATAAAATATATGTAGAAGGTGTAAAACATGTAAAAAAGGAATTTGTTGTTGGAATGTCGCAAATTGAAGAGAATAGTTTAGTTAACATAGAAATCATCGACAATGCTTTAAAAAGACTTTATGGAACGATGATTTTTGATAAAATTGAATACCGTTTTGTTAAGAATGGCGATAGCTATAACCTTGTATTTGATGTTATTGAGAAAGATCTAATAAAGGTTAATGCAAGTATTTATTATGATAATTACTTTAGTGCTGGGCTTCTTATAAATACATCTTATAAACATTTATTGGTAAATTCATCAAGACTTGACTTAGTTCTTGATATCTCTCAATATCCCAGAGCAAAATTGAGCTACAACATTTATGGAGGAAAAAGAAAGCGATTATTTTATACTTTATCGATGAATGCTCAAAGTATTGTTATTCCAAATTTCTACGAATTTCCGAATAGCCTTATAGTGTCTATGGGACAATTCAGGAATAATCAGTTAAATTTTTCTAGTGGCGTTGGTCTTTCACCTACAAAAAATTCCAGGTTGGAATTTAAGGCTTCGCATGTCCGCAATTATTTTCATTTGGAAGGTGGATTAGAAGATTTATATTCCATTGAATATGTTTCATCAAATAACTTCGCCTTGGAAGGATCATTCAAAATTAACACCTTGAACCACCCCGTTTTTCCAACAAAAGGAACAAGACTAGATATTACTTATAAAATGATACTCAAGCCTGTATCGTCTTATACAACAGCAGATGGGATGTTTAAACAAATTTCTGCCGCAAATGATCTTATCATGATTGATTACAAATACTATTTAAGAATCGCAAGGAGATTTTCTATTATACCCCAATTTACACTAGGTTATATGAGTTCAATTCCTTTTTATGCTGATAAATTCTTTTTGGGAGGAAACGGATTTAATTCCAGATTATATACTTTTGATATGGCAGGAGTTCAACCATATAAAATTGCTACAGATAACTTTCTTAAGTTTGGGCTTGGCATGCAAATTAAGCTCTTCGAAAATTGGTATATAAATGCTTTCCATCAGTACGCATTATTTATTAATAATTCTGAAACATTTTCGGAGGAATCACTGAGAATTGACAGCGAAAAAATCTCTGGTTGGGCAGCAGGTATAGCTTACAACTCAGTTTTCGGCCCTGTGAAATTCACTGTTACTCAGAATATTAATAATAAGGAATTTTATTATTATTTAAGTGTGGGATTTCCTTTTTAATGGGCATTTCAACTAAGCTCTATACTAGAAAAATTAAGCAACCTGAAGATCTTTCTTTGATTTACGGTAGATATATGAATTAGTTAGTTCAAATAAAATTTTGGGCAGCTACTTAATCCACTACTGACAACTTTAAAGTTTTGTTAATAGTTGCTGTTTCAAAATTTATAAGATATATCCCTCTTTTATAAGACGATAAATCAATGCGCAACATAGATGATCCCTCCTCAGTTGTTCCAGCATAAGTATCAACCAGTCTACCGCTCATTTCTATTATCTTAAGCTTAAATTCCTCCTTTATTTCCATATCGAAGAGAAGGTTAACAAATCCATTTGCAGGATTTGGGAATAAATTGAATTGTGATTCTTCAATTAAGGATGGCACATCAATTTTAGTTGTACGTTTCTCACGAATCGATTGCGATTGTTGGCCAAAAGTGATTAATTTATCTTCTGAATTCCAGTCTTTTACAAAGAATGCCACATTATTACCTGAAGAATTTTTCACCAAAAACTGACTTATATTTGCCCCATTTTCAATAATAAGACCTAAATCTTCTGCAGGAATATTATCCGATTTTAATTCGATACTTAGAATTCCTTCATTTAAATAATAATCAAAATCAAGCTCTTTTCTGTCTAACCAATAATCGCCGAAATCCTCAAAATTATAGGTAATAACCCCTTCAGGAATATTTAATAATAATTGCTGCATAGCTTGCAATTTCCATTCACGGTTAGGCGAAATTAATAAAACACTTGGAGCATTATTTCTGTTATTCCTTGTGATAACATCAGACCAAATATCCACAACCTCATCAATATTATTCTCTTCCAATTTATGTGAAGAAGATATATCGGTTAAGGTTAAAGGCAATTCCAACACATTTGTCTGACTTCCACTAAAAGCTTTATTTGTTCTTTGAAAATATGGGAAGTTGGTTAAAACATTATTGGCACTCATAGAAGAATTAAATGAATAAGCTAATTCATCCAACACATTTGGCAATCGAATATTAAATGCTAATGCACCTGATCTAAACGATCGTACATCTGCTCCAATATCACTATTTAATAAATCACGTGAAACCTCCAACTCGCCATAAACTGTGCCACCAATCGTTATTGAACCATTGTATAAAGGCTGGTAAGAATACTGAGTATTGCCTGCTGCACCAATCGGGAAAACTGATGTTCTCGAAAAATCAGGTGAATGAGCAACAGAATGACTTCCAATAGTATGATTACGCTCTAGTAATTCTCTAATCTTATCAAAATTTTCTTCTTCGTAGTAAGCACTCATATAATCATCTTTAAGATAATGTGTTGTTACGAAATAATGAGTGCTGATTCCCTGAATAAATTCCCAATTTGAAAAGTAAGGCATAGTAGCTATAATAGTTCTGCTGTCAACATCATGAGTAATTAATAAAGCAGATGTTGATTCACCGGGAGAAGTATGTTTATAAACAGACACTTCTTGATTTTCGGTAAAAACAGCTCTCAGCAAAAGCATAAACACATCGGTAGTTGGCTCAAAACCATTAGAATATGTGCGTTGAGCACTATAATCTTTATTCAGCAGGTTTCGTAAAATAACATCTTTCCATTCAACTCCAAACGCGTAAGCTTTTCCATTTCCATAATCGTTACGGCATACGGCTACTTTATTGTCTTCAAAATAAGCCATTGGCAAAGCTCTACTTACAGTATATCCACGAGTATAAATAGATTTATAATAATTTGGATTGGCAAGTGGAATACTTTTTTCAAGGGGATCATCTAACCATTTTAATTCACTAAACGATTGTTCTTCTGTCCAGCTTAATGTGTAACGGTATTTATCAAGTTTGGTAGTTTCAATACCAAAAAGCTCAAAAAGTTCTGTATTTTTAATAAAAGGAGCTAATAGAATTCCTCCATTTTTAACATAGGATTTTAGAATTTCAACTTGCGTTGATGAAATTGTTTCTACTTTTAATGAAGATGTGATAAGTATAAAATCCATTTTTATTGCCATATCCAAATCTTCGGTTATTGCATAAGGAATTCCGGCAACATCGGCCATTTGTACAGCACCGGCCAAGTTTTCTTTATTGGCTTCGTTATTTGCAGCTGTATTATCCCAAATTGCTAAACGATGATAATCTAATATTTCCGCAGGTATTGTCACTATTTCTTTTATTAAATTATATGTTAGGCTGTTAGCCTGATCTTCATTTATCGTTATGCTTATAGAATCTGATGTGACGTAGTCGGTTTTTTCAATGATGACTTCTATATCTAATGCGTGTCCTGACTGTGTTGTTTCCAATTCTGCAACAGTGTTTTCCAGACTTTCGCCTTCCATAAGAAGTATTCCGTTTAAAAATGCTTTTACTTTTATAAAATCAAGTTCTGTTTCAGTTGCGCTGTCTTTTGCAGTGACATCAAGCGAATAATCGTATCTTAACAAGCTGTTGGTTGATGTAATGACGACTTCTTGTTCTGCAGGAATGTTCAATGCAATGCGATAATCGGTATATTCTGTTTTGTGCGTTTTTAGAATTATATCCGTATTCCGATTCGTATTTGTGAAGAGTAAGATATCTTGTGCATTAGATCCGGTGTTTCCCTCACCTATCAGTGTTGAGTCAGCACTTAGTACTACCCAGTTTACATCATTTAAATCCTGTGAGTTTTCATCTTTTGAGTTTATTATTAAAGTGTATTGTTTTGGATCAGGATCAGGATCAGACTCATCTATAATTGATGCACCAATATGCGTGATAATGAGATCATTATCTTTCCATTCTTCCGTTTGAAAAGTAATTGCTTCGCCAGAAAGATTTAACATTTCGATGCCTTCTAAATTTCTGCCATTGCTAATAATAATACTTTGTTGTTCGCTGATTGTATTATCATTTACAAATTGGATATTAAGATTATTTTCATTTATAGTATAATCAAAATCCAAATCGCGACGCTCCAGCCAATAATCACCGAAAGCGTTAAATTCGAAAGGAATAACTGAAGAAGGTTTTTCTTGAATTATTCGTTGTAAGGCTCCAAGTTTCCAACCTCTGTTTGGATGAATTAACAACACAGTTGGTGCATGGTTATCATTATTTTTATATAGAACATCAACCCATTTACCAACAACTTCATCTATAGTTTCTTCGGATAATTTCAATGATTTCGATGCATCAGAAATTGTCATAGGCATTTCATAAACTTCCGTTGGTATGCCACTAAAAGCATTACTTGTACGTTGACGATATGGAAAATTAGTCAATACATCGTTAGCACTATTAGTAGAATTAAAAGCGTATTCTAAATTAGACATTACATTTATAAGTCGCAAATTAAAGGCCAAATAGCCTGACCTAAACGAACGCACATTGGCGCCAATATCCGCTTGTAATAAATCTCTTGAAACTTCCAATTCGGCAGTAAGCATACCTCCAGAAGTTGATCCATCGTGATAAGCAGGCTGATAACTCTCCATTGTATTGCCTTCTTCACCGATTGGAAAAAGAGTCCTATCTGCAAAATCGGGAAAATGACCTACAGAATGACTTCCAATTTGATGTCCATAAGCGAGTAAATCCCTCATTTTAGAAAAATGCTCTTCCCTATAAAAATCACTCATCAAGCCATCGGAAAAATAGCGAGTTGTTATGAAATAATGAGCTTTAATACCATTATTTGCTTCCCATTCTGAAAAATAGAACATAGAGTCCATACCTGTATTACTATCAACATCATGTGTAATTAGTAAGGCAGAACTTGAATTACCTGGAGAAGTGTGCTTATGTATTGCAACAGCTTTATTGCTAGTATAAATAGCTCTTAGAAACAATAAAAACATATCCGTTGTGGGTTCAAAACCATTAGAATACATCCGATTAGTGCTATAATCTTTCCTCATTAAATTCCTCAACACAACATCTTTTAACTCAAAACCTAATGCAAAGCTCTTTCCAAGTCCGTAAGTATGTTTAGTAATTGCAGCTTTATTATCGTCAAAATGAGCTAAAACATTTGCTCCATCTGTAATATACCCACGTGTATAAATAGAACGATAATGCTCCATATCTGCCAATGGGAGCTCTTTTTCAGCATCTTCATTTATCCAATTCAATTCAGGATGATTATCATCAATATTCCATTTTAACCAATAGCGATTAGATTCTAGCTTTGTATAATTTATTCCAAAGAGATCAAAATAATATGTACTTTTTATAAACGGAGCAATTAGTATTCCTCCCGAGCTAACATAGTTTATCAGGAGGCTTGTTTCGTTTGAAGTCAAAGTTTCATCTCTTAATGAAGATGTAACTAAAACGAAAGGATGAGTTAGAGATTCTCCCACTGTAGTGGTAACAATATAAGGCATTCCAGCCACTTCAGCCATGTGAATTGCACTTGCCAAATTTTCTTTGTTAATTTCATCGTTGCGTTCACAAATATCTAATATAGCCAAGCGATTACTTTGTCCATAACTGAATAATACAAAAAATAAAAATACTACCTGAAGGATAAAACGATTCATATATTTTGGACTTTAATTTATTAACAAATTTAACTCTCTAAATAACAGTAGACAAACAGCAATATTTAAAGGGAGACAATAAGTTTGTATGTGTATCCTAATTATATGATTTTGTGGAATTTTGCTAAGAAAAAATAAGGCTATTGATTTTCAGGCTAATTCGATATTAAAAAGTTGGAATCGCTTAAATATTAATTCACTCTCTTAAAAAGAGTATAAACATATTCCCTTGTTTCACCCATTGGCATAGTATAGGTATAATTAAAAGCTTCTATTAATTGGAAACTGCCCCCTAATTTTTCTTGCAAAATATTTTCATCAAAACGAAAAACAGGAAGTCCGCTGCATTTAGTTGCCCCGTTAAGATTGAAAGCAGCAATAATTACGAAGCCGTTTTGCTTAACAAGCTTTCTAATTAAATTGAAGTAGGTAACTTGCTCTTCTTCTTTATAAAAGAAATGTAAGACTGCTCTATCGTGCCATAAATCAATTGGTTCCAGGTTATTCAATTCCTTAGGTTGAGTTAAATCATCCACTATCCAATGGATTTTACTTTCATCATTACCTAATCTTAGTTTAAGTTTATCTAAAGCTTTTGAACTTAAATCATTAGCAATTATATTTTCAAAACCGCTTTTTAATAATTCATCGATTAATGTGCTTGCTCCTGCACCAACATTTAAGAGAGATGCACTCTTAGTAAAATTGCATTTATTTATTAATTGTAATGAGGGTCCAGGGCTTTCTTCGTACCAGCCAAGTTTTTCAATTTTGGCTCGTTCATAAGTTGTATCCCAATGATGTTTTAAATCTTTTTCCATTGATTTCACTTTTGGTGAGGGTCGCAAATTACATAAATGTTTTATCCGTAATCGGAATTTAGGATATAATTAACAAAATACAAATGATTTAGAATACTATATAATTGCTCCGTAAATCAATCCGCTGGCTGTTGCCATAATTGAAACCAGTATAACATAAACCGTCGTTTTTTGAGTTCCGATTACGCTACGGATAACCAACATATTGGGTAAAGATAAAGCCGGTCCAGCCAGAAGTAAAGCAAGTGCAGGACCTTGTCCCATACCATTATTAAGCAAGCCTTGAATTATTGGTATTTCTGTTAGCGTAGCGAAATACATAAAAGCACCAAATATGGAAGCAAAGAAATTGGCCTGTATTGAATTTCCACCCAAAAAAGATGAAATCCATTCACTTGGGATAATTCCTTCACCTTCAGCTGTTCCAAGTAATAACCCAGCTACTAAAACTCCGGCAGCTAGTAAGGGCATTATTTGTTTAGTAAATCCCCATGTTTCACTAATCCAATCTTGTGATTCGCCGGGTGTTATAAGCGTAAGAATGGTTAATCCAACTACGGCAAGTACAAAAGGAATTAATGGCTGAGTAGGGAATATTAATGATGTTGCAATTACCGGAATAGCAGCAAGCAATACATACAAAGGTTTCATTTTCAGTATTTTTATCAAAGAAACAATAAATAGCAAGCCAAAAAATGCAGTAATCTGCCATTTATAATTCCAGAGCCAAAACATAATCCCTTCAGTTGTATCTGGCTTGCCCCAATTTACAAACACTAAAATAAATACTAAAACAAAGAAATGATAAGACGTTTGCCATAAAGGTCGCTCCTCTTTAATCTCGGGGAAATCCATTTTTTCGGCACGCTCTTTTTCTTCTTTACGATAGATGAAAGACATAATAATACCGATGATAACACTAAAAACTACTGCCCCAATAATTCGAGCTACACCAAGTTCAAAACCTAATATTCTGGCAGTAAGAATAATGGCCAAAATATTAATAGCCGGACCTGAATATAAAAAAGCGATTGCAGGCCCCAATCCTGCTCCTCTTTTATGAATGCTGGAAAATAATGGTAAGATGGTACAACTACAAACAGCCAATATTGTTCCTGATAATGAAGCAATTAAATATGATTTCCACTTTTTTGCATTTGCTCCAAAGTACTTTATAACAGCACCCTGACTAACAAAAACTGCAATTACTCCGGCAATAAAAAATGCCGGAATTAGGCAAAGTATAACATGTTCTTGCGCATACCATTTTGTGAGTTCGAACGCTTGCAAGAGGGCATTGTTAAATGTCTCATTTCCAATCGGCATAAAATATGCAAAAAGGAAGAAGCCGAGTATCCAGGCAAATATTTGAAGTTCTTTTTTTAATTCCATTGAAAAAAGGATATTTATTATTAATATTAACTGCTTTGTGGGTCCTTAGTGAAATACTTAGTGCGACTTCGTGGTTAACTATTTTTTACCCTAAGTGCCACCAAGAAGGCACTAAATAACACAAAGAAAAATACTCGATAATACATAAGTTCTAATAAAAGTAAATGATTGAATAATAGATTCCTACAACAATAAAAATGATTGAAACAACTCTTCTAAACCACATTTCAAACACTTTTACTTTATCGAAAATACCTCCGATTCCACCAACTGTATAAGCGATTAACCATGCGAAAATAATTACCGGTAAACCTGTACCTACAGCAAAGATTAACGGCAAGTAAAGTCCTGATGCACTGGTAATTGTGATAGGAATTAACATTCCAAAATACAAAACACCACTGTAAGGGCAAAACGCCAGTGCAAACACAATTCCCAGCAATAATACTCCCCAATAGCCGCTTTTACTTTTTTCTTCTACTTTCCTGGAGAGTTTACCTAAACCTGGAAAATTGATATTAATAAAATCAAGCATAAAAATGCCAATGATAATTAAAAGTGGCCCTAATAGTTTCTCTCCCCATTTTTGAATAAAGCCTGAAATCTCAAATTGACTTGCACCAAAGTAAAAAATAAGACCTATAGCAGTATAAGTTATGGCTCTACCCAGAGTATAAATCAGTCCATTTAAAAAAACACGATGCTTATTATTGATGTCTTTTCCAATAAAAGCAATTGCAGTAATATTTGTGGCCAGCGGACAAGGACTAATGGCAGTCATTAAACCCAAAATAAATGCAGTTAAAAAGGGCAATTGAGTAATTTCGAGCCAGTTAAGAAGAAATTCCATTTGATTATAAATCTCTGTTAATCAACTGAATCAATTTGTTTTTTAGCTTATCAGGGTTTGTTAGGGCGTACTGAAAAGCGAAAGCAGTTATGTTATCAGTATCTTTTCCGTTATAAACATATAAACCCGAGCCGGTAACTTGAAATTTTTCCACTATCTCCTCATTACCGGGCTCATCATAATTTATTTCGACGAACGTTACTTTTGGGTTTTCCTTGTATTTAGTTTCAAGTAAAGTCTGTGAAACATTTCCAACTGCTTTACAAGTCTCGCATCTGCGCGTTCCATGAAAATAATAGATTTCGATTTTGTCTACTTTTTGGGGGTCATCATTTTTAGCCTGATTATTATCGCTCTGAGTTAAATTATTTGCTGAGGCTGTAAAAGCAAATATTAAAACGAATAAAAACCTTGCAATTTTCTTCATGATTAATAATTATTGGGTTAAAAACTTCTTAATTTCATTTGTTGATGGAAGTCTCCCATACATAACTACTTTCTCATCGATTACTAATGCCGGTGTTGAGACTATACCATACTTCATAATATCCATTATATCTTCCACCTTTGAGATATTCGCATCTATTCCTATTTCAGCAACTGTATTGCGAGTAAGCCTTTCGAGAGATTTACATTTTGGGCAACCTGTTCCCAGTATTTTTATTTCCATCTTGTGTTTATTTTAATTCGTAGTTCGTAAATTTACGAACATTACTTAGATAAAAAACTTTTTAATGAAGAGATTTTGAGAAAATTGTAAATTATTTTCACATTCTTCGAATCGGGTGTAATTTATGAGGAATAATACTATTAACAATCAGTTTTCGATAGCCTGAAATATATCTCTACGAGGGTTTAAAACCCTCGTAGAGTTCAATCCAAACCCTCGTAGAGCTCGATCCTAAATCTCATGGAGTTCGATATATAAATCTCGTAGAGTTCTCATTCCGACTACTTTATACTCAGTTTTATTTACCGGGATGATAAGTTCTCTCAGCATTCTTTTCGACATCCTCTTTATAAAACAAAACATCTTTAAATTGACCTTTTGTGTACATTAATGCCTGATCATCAAAATGTGGGGAATTAGGATCACCACTTTGACCTCCTGCTAAGCTACTTTTTGCGATTATTTTTTCACCAAATTCAACCATTGCAACAAAGCTGTTTCCACTTGTTCCATACATTCGTTTTGTTTGAGGATAAGAACGACTCCCAAAAGAAGCTAAGGAACCCCATCTAGAAGATGCAAAGCCAACAGGCAAACTAGGTAAGCTATCATTAAAAGCTTGAACAATATCTCCATTTACTCGTTGATATCTGTTAATCTCTCCCCATGGAGTTTTCCAGGAGCCAAAATCTTCTTTTAATTTATTTACCGCTAATTCAAATGCAGCCAATCTTTTCTCGCCACTCATACCATTTGCCAAATAATCATAAACTGAAATGCTTGGATCTATTTCAATATTTCGTGTCATTCTCATCATTTCCTGTCCCCAGTAAACTGCAAGTGAAGTCTCGACAGATTCCTCAGAAAAACGATAATCCCAATTTTTTAATAATTCTATAGGTTCTTGAAGTTGATCTCTTAATTTTTTATCAGAACTCTTAAGTTTTTTGTAATCTTCTATAACAATTGGAATGTATAATTCGAAAGCTGGAAGATAAGAGTCGTAAGCAGCGTCACGCAATTTATCCATTGTAAAGTCTGTTTGATTTTCGAGAACCATCACAGCATGTATCCCTCTAAAATTCTGAAAATCAGGCGCCATATATTTGGGGAAATCTTCTCGTTTTGGGCTGTATTCGCCAGCCACGGTATATGGAGTTGCATTGCAATTTTGAATCCAACCATTTTCTGGATTGAGTACATGAATCATCTCATCAATATTGTGCAAACCTTTCCAATCTGTTTCAGGATTGCTTCCATCAACAACTCCCGACCAATCAAAATTCTCATTTCTAACAGGCATAAAATTGCCGTGGAAATAGGCAATATTACCTTCAGTATCAGCATAAACCGTATTATTAGACGAATTTGTTTTTATCTCCATTGTTTGATAAAACTCTTCATAAGAATTTGCTTTTGTACGCATATACGATTGTGTTAGAGCTTTCTCATGCTCAACCATTAAACTGATGCTTACCCATTTTCCGTCTTGCTCTCTAATAATTGGTCCATGATGTGTATAATAGGCAGTCACAACTTTTTCAAGCATTTCTTCACCTTCTTTATA
>JAQIBR010000246.1 GCA_027858955.1 Bacteroidales bacterium | reverse complement strand
GCTCTTATTGGAGGTTCAACACCGGTGCTTGGATAAATAAGCTGTATTACCTTAGCTTGATCCAGCTGACGCATAGCTTCACTTACTTCTCTTGATTTATAATTGGAATTGCCAAAGTTCTGAAATTTGATGCGCTGATCTACATAGAGAGGGGCTGAAGACATAATATGCTTTATCACTTTTCTTCCAACTTCGCTGTTTGTGTATTTCTCTACATCGTTTTGGTAAGTTCCCCAAATGCTCTCATACACCTTGGGAAGATCGGCAATGGTCTGTTTTTGAATATAGGTTTGTACTACCTCCGGCATTCCGCCTATGATTGCATAACGATTAAATAGATCAAGCATAATCTTATGTACATAGTTTTCTGGGGGAATTTTTTTGAGCTGTTCAGCAGCAGCATGATTAATTGCATCAAGGTATTCTGCAAAATTTAAAGGAAACATATACAGATACTCAACCCTGCCAACAGGGAAGCTCTTCACTTTATGCAGCGCAAATTCCAGCAACGAACTGGCTGCTATCACGTGCAAATCGGGAATGTCTTCATACAAGTACCTCAGCTGTTGTATCGCTTTTGGTGATTCTTGAATTTCGTCGATAAAGAGCAGTGTATTGCTTAATTCTTTAGAAGGAATATTATTAGCCAGCAGAAGCCTATCGACCAAAGTTTTAATATCATCTATATCTTCAAACAATTGCATGTCTGAATCTTTTTCAAGGTTGAGCAAAATTTGATGTTTATATGTTTGCGCAAATTGCATGACCAAGGTGGTTTTCCCAACTTGTCTGGCTCCTCTTAAAATAAGTGGTTTACGTTGTTCATAGTGCTTCCACTCTTCAAAATTAGCTAATATATGTCGCTTAAATGTCAAGGTTTTTTATATTTAATGTTTCAAAGTCAGGGCAAATATATCATTTTATTGTAACAAAGTCAAGGTTGTTTTGCAAATATTCTGTAACAAAGTCAGGGGTGTTTGTGTTTTATCGTGCAATTTTTCAGGTAATTTATAATGTAATTACACTTTATTTTTTTTACTAAGCTGAATTTCATGTGAGAGAACAAATTAAAAAAAGAGATATAAATGCTTTATGGTATACAATTTTAATTGTAGTCAGGTGCCCCACAACATTAAAGGATGGTATTTATGTGCAGTCCTTTTTTTTGTTCGCCTTATATTTAGTATCTCACTTAAAATGACTCTAAATAAGCACAGCCTATTTAAGGAGAAATATTATTGACTACTTTTACAAACTTGTATAAAAAAATAATAAATGAATAGAATTGTAGCTGTTGAAAATCTCTCTGAAAGCGTTGTAAAGCTTGAAATAGAAGCTCCCAGAATTGCTCAAAAAAGAAAAGCTGGGCATTTTGTAATCGTTAAACTTGGCTTAAAAGGTGAGCGAATTCCGCTAACTATTTCTTCTGCCGACACCGAAAAAGGAACTATAACTTTAATCATTCAAAAGGTTGGTGTTACTAGTCATAAAATTGCTGTTTTAAATATAGGCGACGAAGTAACAGATGTTGTTGGCCCTCTAGGATTAGCAACTCATATCGAAAAGATCGGAACTGTGTTATGTGCTGGTGGTGGTGTTGGAACAGCTCCGCTCTTACCTATTGTTGAAGCTATGCACAAAGCGGGTAATCGTGTGATTACAGTTTTGGCAGCACGCAGTAAAGATTTAATAATACTAGAAAAAGAAATGCGAGCTTTTTCTGATGAAGTAATTATTATGACCGATGATGGATCGCTAGGTAAGCAAGGTCTGGTAACTCACGGAATGGAAGAAGTTATTTTGCGCGAGAAGGTGGACAAAGCAATTACTATCGGCCCTGCTATAATGATGAAATTCAGCAGTATGCTTACTAAAAAATACAATATACCAACAGAAGCTAGCTTAAATGCTATAATGGTAGATGGCACTGGAATGTGTGGTGCTTGTAGAGTTACTGTTGGTGGTTCAACAAAATTTGTTTGCGTCGATGGTCCAGAATTTAATGCCCACGAAGTTAATTTCGACGAATTACTTTCTCGACTAGGAGGATTTAAGGACGAAGAATATAAAGCTTACCAAACCTATCTTGAAGGACTAAAAAAAGAGACTGTCTAATGGAAATCATTGCCGAATATTTAAAACAGGAAAGAAGTCAGGAATGGCGCGAAGAATTACGTAAATCGATGAAATCGAAAGACCGCACGACTAAAGTCCGCGTACATATGCCTGAAGAAGATCCAATTAAACGTGCCAAAAGTCACATCGAAGTCAATAGAGGGTTAACTATGGAAATAGCTGTTGAAGAAGCTCAACGCTGTTTGGATTGTCCAGATCCTACTTGTATGCAAGGCTGCCCGGTAAGTATCAATATCCCTAAATTCATCAAATATGTTGAAAAGCAGGATTTTGCAATGGCAGCCAGAACATTAAAAGAGACCAATGCTCTTCCTGCAGTTTGCGGACGTGTTTGTCCACAAGAAGTGCAATGTGAAGCCAGTTGTTTTTATACCTTGAAACTTAAGAAAATACCAGTTGCTATAGGTCATCTTGAGCGTTTTGTAGCTGATTGGGAAAGGAATTCAGGAAATATGTATGTTCCTGAAGTTGCACCTTCAAATGGAATTAAAGTCGCTATTATTGGTTCCGGACCTTCTGGATTGGCCGTTGCCGGAGATTTGATAAAACTAGGTTATTCTGTTACCGTATTTGAAGCACTTCACGAACCAGGCGGAGTTTTAAAATATGGAATTCCAGAATTCCGCTTACCTAATGAGATTGTAGATGTTGAGATTAACAATCTTAAAAAAATGGGAGTTGAGTTTATCAATAATTTTATTGTAGGAAAAACAGCTACTATTGATGATCTCAAAGAAGAAGGTTTTGAAGCCTTTTTTGCCGGAAGCGGTGCCGGGTTGCCTAATTTTATGAATATTCCGGGCGAAAATGCAAATGGCATTATGTCGTCTAACGAATATTTGACCAGAGTTAATTTAATGAATGCGGCTCACGATGACTATGATACACCAGTGTTTTTAGGAAAAAAAGTAGCGGTTATTGGAGGTGGTAATACAGCTATGGATTCTGTTAGAACAGCCAAGCGATTAGGAGCAGATAAAGCAATGATTATCTATAGACGTACCTTAGACGAGATGCCTGCTCGTGCTGAAGAAATAAAACACGCTCAGGAAGAAGGTATAGAATTTTTGAATTTGAATAGCCCAATTGAATATTTTGCGGATAAAAATGGACGCGTAAATAAAATGAGACTTCAAAAGATGGAACTTGGTGAGCCTGATAGTTCAGGAAGAAGAAGGCCCGTCCCTATTGAAGGCTCTGAGTATGAGTTAGAAACTGATTTGGTGGTTGTTAGCGTGGGAGTTTCACCTAATCCACTTATTCCTGCAAGCTTGCCTGGCTTGAATGTTAGTCGGTGGGGAACAATTATAGTCGATGATAAAGAAATGCAATCTAGCATTCCTGAGCTTTTTGCAGGTGGCGATATTGTACGTGGAGGAGCCACGGTGATTTTAGCTATGGGAGATGGAAGAAATGCAGCTGCAGGAATTCATCGTTATCTTCAGAATATAAATAAGAAATAGGAATTAATATAATGGTAGCGGATCAGTTTATTGAAATGCAATAATGAAGAAGATTTAGATTAAACTACGTTTTTCTTTGAGTCACTTTGAGCTTCTTTGAGTAACTTTGTGTAATAGCTATTTCACAGAGTAACACCAAGAAAACAAAAAGTTTCACAGAGTTTAAAAATAGTTAAACTGCTATATTGATACGAATCAGCTACAAAAATTGAAAAACAAATAAAATGAAGGATTTAACAACAAAATATTTAGGCCTAAATTTAAAAAATCCAATAGTCGTAGGAAGCTGTAGCCTAACATCAAGTCTTAGCGAAATAAAAAAGCTTGAAAAAAATGGAGCTGCAGCAGTAGTTTTAAAATCCATCTTTGAAGAGGAAATTTTAATGGATGCCGAAAGTCAGTTACGAGAGGCTAAAGAGAATAGTTTTATTTATGATAAATATTCTGAAACACTTGATTATATTGATTTTCATGTAAAAGAAGAACGCTTAAACGACTATATTCAACTTATTAAGCAAGCTAAAAAAGAAGTCCTGATTCCTATTATTGCCAGCATAAATTGTGTATCATCAGCAGAATGGACAAGCTTTGCAAAAAGGATTGAAGAAGCTGGAGCTGATGCTTTAGAGTTAAATGTTAGTTTAAATCCAACAGACTTGGAAATTCGTGATTTTGAACAAACTATTAAGATAATTATCCAAAAAGTTTTGGCACAGGTAAAAATTCCCGTGTCAGTAAAAATCAACAATAGTTTCACCCATATGGCTAGAACAATTCTAGACTTATCACAAACAGGAATTGCGGGATTAGTTTTATTTAATCGCGCCTATGCGCCTGATATTGATATTAATACATTCGAAGCAGTGCAGGGTAGGAGTTTTAGTTCTCCCGAAAGCTATACCGAGACTATGCGTTGGATTGCCTTGCTTTCAGATAAAGTTAAGTGTAGCTTGGCTGCTTCATCAGGTATTCATTCTTCAGAAGCTATTATTAAACAAATTTTGGCTGGTGCAGATGCTGTACAAGTGGTTTCTGCGTTGTATGAGCACAGTACTGAGCATATCAATGTTCTTTTAGATGGCATTGAAAAATGGATGGAGGAAAAAGGATTTTCCTCATTAGAGCAGTTCAAAGGCAAAGCCAGCAGTAAAAATTTGAGCAACCCCGCTGTTTTTGAACGTATTCAGTTTATGAAACATTTTTCAGGGATAAACTAATCCTAAGTTACTAAAAACCAGCAACCAGCAACCAGCAACCAGCAACAGCAATAGAAAATCAGCATTTTTTTAGCTATTTATTTTTCATTTTTATTTGTTTATCTCAGAACAATGAGTACTTTTGTTACTCAAACTTGTCTTTTGTATAGTTTGAATTCCCCAATATAAGAAGCAAATGTTAGACGCACTCATTACTTCTAAAACGCGAATTAAACTCCTGATGAAATTCTTTTTGAATTCCAGCTCAGAGTCCTATTTGCGTAATTTAGAGGATGAATTTGGAGAGTCTACTAATGCCATTCGCATTGAACTAAATAAATTCGAAAAAGCAGGATTGCTTAATTCGCGTTCGGCAGGCAATAAAAAAATGTTTCGGGCCAATACACAACACCCTCTATTTCCTAATATTCATAATCTTTTAAGAAAACATTTTGGTTTCGATCAAATTATCGATAAAGTAGTCAAAAACTTAGGCGATATCGAGCAAGTATTCCTTGTAGGTAAATTTGCCAGAGGTATTGATACTGATATTATTGATCTTATTTTTATGGGCGAGGGAGTGAATAAGAATTATTTGTCTGAATTGGTTGAAAAATCGGAGGAACTGATAAGTCGAAAAATTCGATATATGGTTTTTTCAGCATCGGAAATGCAGAAATATTTAAAATTACATGCATCTACGGACTTTCTTCTTCTTTGGGGTAAAGAATAGAGAATAAAGGGCTTAGCATCTTTTTCAGTTAGATTTCTCACGATTTTATCGAAAGGAAATGTGACTTAGAAAGCGAAGCTGTGTATAGAGGGTGAGTTTTATGAGTGTTTTTTAGTGAAATAGTTTAGGAGTAATGGAGTATTGGATTGATGGAGGGGAGATATTGATAACTATCTGATGGCAGAAAGAAAAAACAGGAATAGAGGATTCAAGCAACTAAGAGTTTGGCAAGATTCTGTAACGCTATTTGTATTGGTGAATAGGATTTTAAAATATGTGTCATACAATTATAATAAACCTAAATCAAATACTTTAGATGCTGCACATAGTATTCTTAGAAATATTGCTGAAGGTTATTGCAGAAAATCACCTCGCGAATATCTTAATTTTTTAAATTATGCTCTTGGCTCATCTGGAGAACTTTTAAGTGGAATGATTGGTTTTCAAAAGGCGGAGATTGTTTCCGAAATAGATTTTGAAAATTTTGACACCCTTCATTACAAAACTGAAAATGAGTTATTAAAACTTGCCGAATCAATACAAAAAAAGATCAAAGAAGACGACTGGGATCAAAATTATGGGAAATCAGAATAGTCAAGAATCCATCACTCCAACATTCCATCACTCCAATACTCCAATACTCCAACATTCCATCACTCCAATATTCCATCACTCCAACATTCCATCACTCCAACATTCCATTCCTCCAATACTCCATTCCTCCATCAAAAAAAATCCATTTATTATTATCAATTACTGATCAATAACATAAACGTATTCATATATGAAAAAAATAGCTATCATTGGATTAGGTTATGTGGGTTTACCACTGGCCGTTGAATTTGGTAAAAAATACTCTGTTATCGGTTTTGATATAAATGCTAATCGTGTGGCTGAATTAAATGCCGGTCATGATCATACTTTGGAAACTGAGGACGAAGATTTACAAGCAGTTTTAAACCAAGGTGGAAAAATAGGATTGAAATTAACAACAGATATTGAAGACATTCGCGATGCTCAAATATACATCGTAACTGTTCCAACACCAATTGATAAGTATAAACGTCCTGATTTATTGCCGCTTATTACTGCCAGTGAAACAGTAGGAAAAGTAATATCCAAAGGCGATATAGTTATTTATGAAAGTACTGTATATCCAGGCGCTACAGAAGAAGATTGTTTACCTGTTGTTGAAAAGTTCAGTGGATTAAAATTCAATGTAGATTTCTTTGCAGGCTACAGTCCTGAGCGTATTAATCCGGGAGATAAAGTAAATACATTAACAACAATCAAAAAAATCACTTCCGGCTCTACTCCCGAAATTGCAGAAGAGATAGATATTTTATACAATACTATTTTATTAAATGGAACGCATAAAGCGACTAGCATGAAGGTAGCGGAAGCTGCCAAAGTCATTGAAAATGCTCAGCGTGATTTGAATATTTCCTTCGTGAATGAGTTGGCATTAATTTTCGACCTAATGGGTATCGATACCAATGAAGTAATAGATGCTGCCGCAACTAAATGGAACTTTTTAAAATATCGCCCGGGTTTAGTTGGAGGTCATTGTATAAGCGTTGATCCTTATTATTTATCTTTTAAGGCTGAAGCATTGGGTTACTTTCCTGCGGTAATTACGTCTGGAAGGCGAGTAAATGATCATATGGCTCATTTTGTTGCTGACAAAGTGGTGAAACTAATGATTAAGAAAGGATTAACAATTCTGGGAAGTAAGGTTTTACTACTTGGAGTAACTTTTAAAGAGAATTGCCCTGATATCAGAAACACTAAAACGGTTGATATTGTTGGCGAGCTACAAGAGTTTGGTTGTCAGGTTGATATATACGATCCGTGGGCTAGTCAAGCAGAAGTGAAGCATGAATATGACATTCAAACACTAGAAAAAAATGTAGATATATATGCTAATAAATACGATGCAATTATTCTAGCTGTTTCACACGATCAATTTGCCGAACTCGATTTAGATCGATTAACCAATGGCAATAAGTCAGTAATTTTTGATATAAAAGGATATTTGCCTAAGGATAAGGTTGATGCGAGATTGTAGCAGAGTGCAAAGCGCAGAGCGCAAAGAGCAAAGCGCAGAGGGCAAAGCGCATGGCGAAAAGCGCATAGCGTTGGGTGATAAGAACTCAGATTAATAACTTTAGATTTGTTTATGCCTAAATCAGTAAAGTTTCGTTTTGAGGATTTTGATATTTGGAAACTAGCGGTTGATGTAACTATACCCCTTTTTGAAATCGCGAATCATTTAGTTGAGATAAAAAAATTTAGATTTTCCGATCAACTCGATGGAGCTGCTCTCTCAATAACGAATAATATCCTCACCCCATGAAATACTAATGCACATATGTCTTTCTTTTATGTTTACATTTTACAAAGTTTAAAAGACAAAAGATTCTATACTGGTTATACTGCTGACCTTAAGAAAAGGATAAAAAGCTATAATGAAGGTAAGGTTATATCAACTAAGAATAGAACACCATTAGAAATTGTATATTTTGAAGGATGTAGAAATCAGGAAGATGCTTTACATAGAGAGAAATATTTAAAGACCTCCTATGGTAAAAAGTATGTAAAAAATAGGCTTAAGAATTTTTTGTTTTAGTATACTTTTGCAAATATGTACTGCTAAATACTCGGGTTATTTCACGGGGCAAAGGTTCTGGTTCCTTTTCAGATAAGGATTTTGCTAATTTTTTAAACATTTCAAGGCGATCCGTATTTGAATGTGCAAACATAATCGCAATCCTGGAAATAAAAGGAATCATTGAAAAGCAACAAAAGATAGAACTATTCGATCAATTAGATCATTTAAGTAGTATGATTACGAACTTCAGAAAACGCCTACTTTATAAATAATTATAACACCGTATTATTTGCACTCTACGCTTTGCGCCCTGCGCCCTGCGCCCTGCGCTCTGCGCTCTGCGCTCTGCAATCTTTACTAAGCAAAAAAAATTGAACCAAAAATTCATGCCCAACTACTCCATATCCAACCTCCGCGAACTCGAATCCGAAGCCATCCACATTATTCGTGAAGTAGCTGCCGAATTTGAAAATCCTGTAATGCTTTATTCCATTGGAAAAGATTCTTCTGTAATGGTTAGGCTAGCCGAAAAAGCATTTTATCCGGCTAAAGTTCCTTTTCCTTTGATGCATATCGACAGCAAATGGAAATTCAAGGAAATGATAGACTTTCGTGAAAAATATACCAAAGAAAAGAACTGGGATTTAATCGTTCATCACAATAAAGAAGGTTTTGAAGCAGGAATAGGACCCTTTTCTCATGGAAGTAAAGTGCATACAGACACTATGAAAACACAGGCCTTATTACATGGCTTGAATAAATATAAATTTGATGCTGCATTTGGCGGTGCTCGTCGCGATGAAGAAAAGAGTAGAGCAAAAGAACGAATTTTCTCTTTCCGAGATAAAAATCATCAGTGGGATCCTAAAAATCAACGTCCTGAACTTTGGGATATTTTTAATGCTAAAGTACATCAGGGAGAATCTATTCGGGTATTTCCTATCAGTAATTGGACTGAATTAGATATCTGGCAATACATTCGATTAGAAAATATTCCAATTGTACCCCTTTACTATGCAAAAGAACGACCAATTGTTGATATGGATGGAGCATTGGTTCTGGTTGATGATGACCGCATGCCGAAAAAATTAAGAGACAAAGCAGAAATGCGCATGGTACGTTTTCGTACACTTGGCTGTTATCCACTTACCGGAGCAGTTGAATCAGAAGCCGATACAATAGAAAAAATAGTTGAAGAAATGATGACTGTCACTGTTTCAGAACGCACCACTCGTGTTATCGATTTTGATGAAGAAGGCAGTATGGAGCAGAAGAAAAAAGAAGGGTATTTTTAAATTGCTTGCAATTTAAAAATAGGTTGAGATTAAGGTTAAGAACACACTTTCGTTACTTTCAATCTCAGTCTCAGATTCAACCTTAACTTCAACCTTAACCTTAACCTTAACTTCAACCTTAACTTCAACCTTAACCTTAACTTCAACCTTAACCTTAACCTAAATATATGTACAAAAGTTTTACCGAAATGCCTGTTTGGCAAAAAGCACATAAGTTATCAATAGATGTTTTTAATTTAACGATTAATCTACCAAGATCAGAAGATTATAGTCTTACTTCACAAATTAGAAAAGCCTCTAGTAGCATTCCGGCAAATATTTCAGAAGCTTTTGGGAGAAAAACTAAAAAAGACAAATCTAATTTTTATGTAATTGCACGAGGTTCTTTATTTGAGACTCAAAATCACTTATTATATGGTGAAGGTGTTGGTTATTTCAAGAAAAGCATTGTTGACGGCCTAATTAAGCAATATGACAATCTGGTTTATGAAATTAACAAAATCATTAACTCACTCTCTTAACCTCAACCTTAACCTCAACCTTAATCTCAACCTTAATCTCAACCTCAACATCACTCTCAACCTTAATCTCAACCTCAAATATGCACAACTCGCGTTATCGATTTCGATGAAGAAGGAAGCATGGAGCAGAAGAAAAAAGAGGGATACTTTTAGGAAAAAGCAGAGCGAAGGGAGTATAAAAGAAAATAGTGTAAGGCTCTTAAAAATAATGGAGTATTGGAGTGATGGAGTAATGGATTGATGTATTAGATAGTATAATGGACAGAAAAAACAAGAATAGAGGTTTTAAGCAGCTAAGAGTTTGGCAAGATTCTATAAGTTTGTTTGTATTGGTTAATAAAACTTTGAAGTCGATTCCCTATGATTACAATAAACCTAAATCAAACACTCTTGATGCTTCCCACAGTATTGCAAGAAATATAGCTGAAGGCTATTGCAGAAAATCGCCTAGAGAGTATCTTAATTTTTTAAATTATGCACTTGGTTCCTGTGGAGAACTGTATAGTGCAATGTTTGCATTTCAACAAGCGGATATTATTTCAGAAAAAGAATTTGAAAATTTTGACAGTATTCACTATAAAACCGAAAATGAATTGTTAAAGCTAGCAGAATCAATACAAAATAAGATAAAAGAAGATGATTGGGATCAAAGTTACGGTAAATCAAAGTAGTATGTAACTCCAACACTCCAGCACTCCAATACTCCAACACTCCAACACTCCAATACTCCA
>JAQIBR010000175.1 GCA_027858955.1 Bacteroidales bacterium | reverse complement strand
AATCAGAAAGAAGAAGAAGTTCGCAAGGCAGGTTTATCCACATATTTATTAAAAAACGATCCGCTCTTGGAGAATCATTTTTTAATTGAGAAAGAAAGAATTCTTTCAGATAGTGTATTGATTTCTTATCTCAACGAGTCTAGTTTTTCGTATGAAGAAGTGATAAGCCTTATTAATCAATCCTATTTTAAGGAAGCATCAAAAAATTATGAGATAAGCATGGTTTTCTGTGATTTGGAAAGCAAACTACTACTTCTCCCAGAAGAAATAGAAACTCCCTGCTACCCCTTCTTTGAAGACCGCGTCAGGCAAGCAATTGATACTATTGAGGAAAACGTTTTATTCCTGGTAGATCAACATTTTAGAACAAAAAATTACATCGGGATTGTTGAATTCCCAATAGATAAAGAAAATAAAATAAAACTTTTTGTTGAATTCCTTTCAAAATACCAGCCAAAAGAATTGGGAATGCCAGCATTACTTTCAGATGGTAAGACTTGGGATTTACGCTTTTTCAAGAATTATGCATATGCATATTACTTTGATGGAAATTTAAGCGAGTGGTTTGGGAAATATGACTATAAACAAAACCTGGAATCTTATGGGGAGAATCTGTTTGAAAATGAAAATTATTTTTCTTTTGAAGGATATTCTCACTTTGTGTATGTTCAAGATAATCAGGATGTTTTGCTTGTGAGTAAACCCGATATTTCTTGGCTTGAGCAAATTGCCTCTCTTGCCTTTTTATTCCTTTTTTATAGCCTAAATATTTCCGGCTTATTTTTATTAATCTATTTGAGTCGGAATTTTTCATATTTAAATATTGGGTTTCGAACGCGACTTCAAATCAGCATGGTGGCTGTTTTGCTGTTCTCATTTTTCACTATTGGTTTGGCCAGTTTGTATTACCTCTATTATCTGAATAACGAAAAAAACAAAAGTGTTTTGATGGAAAAAGCGCATTCTGTTTTGATTGAGCTTGAACATAAATTACAGGATATCGATGAGAGTTCAGAAGATCAGAGGGAATATTTAGAAAGTTTATTGATTAAATTTTCTCAGGTATTTTTTACTGATATTAATTTATATGATTTGGAAGGGAAGCTATTAGCTACATCTCGGCCGCAATTGTTTGATTCAGAACTCCTATCACAAAGAATGGACCCAAATGCTATTTATAATTTGGGCATTATGAAAAGCTCTCTTTTTATTCATAATGAGCAAATTGGATTGCAGGAATTCTATTCGGCTTACCTCCCTTTTCGATCTGTAGAAAAACAAACCGTTGCTTATTTGAATTTGCCATATTTTGCTAAACAAGATGAATTGGAAGAAGAAATATCAGGCTTTTTGGTTGCCTATCTTAATATTTATATGTTTCTAATTTTACTCACGCTTGCCCTTACTATATTAATTTCTAACTACCTTTCAAAACCCTTAAAACTATTAAGAGAAAAAATTCATAGGGTTAGGCTTGAAGCTCCCAACGAAAAAATTGAATGGAATAAAAAAGACGAAATCGGAGCATTGATATTTGAATACAATCGAATGGTTGAAGAATTGGCAGAAAGTGCGGAAAAGCTTGCACGTTCTCAACGTGAATCTGCCTGGAGAGAAATGGCACAACAAATTGCTCATGAAATTAAAAATCCTCTTACCCCGATGAAGCTAAATATTCAGTACCTTGAAAAAGCTTGGACTGAAGGGGGAGAAGATTTCGATAAAAAATTACCTAAGATAACTCAAAACCTTACAGAACAAATCGACAATCTATCGGAAATTGCTTCACAATTTTCTAGTTTTGCTGCAATGGAACAAATAAAAGCCGAAGCTGTTCCAGTTAATTCACTTATTATTAGTACTATCAATTTATTTTCGGGACATAAGCATATTCATTTTGAAACTCATTTGCCCGAGGAAGAACTCTATATAATGGCCGACCGAAATCAATTTATTCGCATTTTAAATAACCTGCTTAAAAATGCTATTCAATCAATATCAGAAAAAGAAAAAGGTGAAATTAAGATTGACCTTTTTACCCATTACGAAAATGTCGTTATCCAGATTGAAGATAATGGTTGCGGAATTTCTGAAGAAGAAAAATTACATGTTTTCGAACCTCGCTTTACAACAAAAACAGGAGGAATGGGATTAGGTTTAGCATTAGTAAAAAAAATGACAGAAAACGCAAAAGGAAATATCCGTTTTGAATCAGAAGAAAACCATGGAACTCGATTTATTTTGCAGTTCCCTAAACACATAATAATATGAAAACAGACATGATCATTTTAGGAATTGCCTCAGTTTGGGGACTTTATCACACTTTGAGAAACAAACATATTCTCAGCGGATTAGTTACACTTGGACTTATCGGAGGCATTATCTTAGCTTTTCTAAGGCTCAATGATTCTTCCTTTTTAGGAATATTAGTTTTTATTATTTCTGCTTCTATTGCTCTTTTGTACACTCTATTTTATAAAAATTTCAGTCCTGCAAAAAGAATTATTATCGCATTGACAATATTACCAACTGTGATGTACTGGATTTTTCTGGTAAACCATTTTCAAGGAGCCGAGTGGTTATGGTATAGTTTGTTCCTTCCATTTATTGCTATAATTTATGGCATAATGCGACCAGTATATCTAAAAAATGAATGGGGTTTTATTATTATACTATTGGCAGAAGCTTTTACTCATATTTATCCTGTATTACTAAATCAAAGAATATTATAATATGAAGCAAAATAAATGGCGCCTCAACGGAAAAAAAGCACTTATAACTGGTGGGACTAAAGGCATTGGCTTGGCTGTTGCAAATGAAATTCTCAATTTAGGAGGAGAAGTTTTTATTGTTGCTCGCGATCAATATCTTATAAATAAGAGATTAAGCGAATGGAAAATTAAGGGTTTTACCGCTCACGGTTTTGCTGCAGATCTAAGCTCCAAAAATGATCGAATCAAATTATTCAAAGCAATAAAAGATGTTTGGGACGATTTTGAACTTCTAGTGAATAATGTTGGCACAAATATTCGAAAAAAAGCCATTGAATTTACTTTGGATGAATATGAGACAATTATGTCGACCAATATGACCTCCAATTTTGAGATGTCACGCTTATCTTACCCTTTTTTAAAAGCTACTGGTGATGCCGCCATAGTAAATTTACTATCGGTAGCAGGATTCACACATTTGCGTACCGGCCCGCCCTATGGAATGAGCAAGGCTGCTTTAT
>JAQIBR010000153.1 GCA_027858955.1 Bacteroidales bacterium | reverse complement strand
AGTCCCCGTTCCCAAAACCGGGGTTAATTGAAAATACAAAGAAAGGAGATAGCATAAAAAACAAAATTGCGGAAATGAAAACGTTGGTGAAATTCACCAACACGACATTATATTGCCCAAAAAGTAGAAGTCATAAAGAAAAAGGTAGAATTTATTAATCCCCGAATTGATGTTATTTGCACTAAATACTGGTGAATTCGAATATTATCCTTATTTTTGCACCATTATCACATGCATTGATAATGGTGCAATATCTAGCGATATTATTTGATTATGAGTAATATAATTTCTATTTTAGGCGTTCAGACAGAATTAATTCCAATGCAACGTGACAAGCTTCGCGGGATTAATGCTGATATGTTTTTGAGGTTTTCCTTTTATATGATGGAATTCAACAATCAGTCGTTGTGTGTCATTCAGGCAAAAAACAAACACGATTCCTTAACTCCTCTGAGATATAAACAGATTACCAAACAAGCAGAAATTTTTGTGGGTATGCCGGTAGTCGTCATATTGGATTCATTAACCTATTATGAACGGGAACGTATGATAAACCAAGGTGTTTATTTTATCATCTCAGATAAATATGCCTTCTTACCTTCTTTGATTGTGAATGTTCAAGCAAAAAAGAAGGACAAGAACCCTTCAAAATTAACCCCAGTTGCACAATATGTGTTGCTATATTATCTGCTGTCTGAAGAATCAAAAGAAGAATATACAATCAAAGATTTGGAGCACATCATGCCCTACAATTATGTAGCTTTGGCACGTGCAGTTGCAAGCCTTGAAAATTGTAAGTTGTGTAGCGCAGAAATAAAAGATAACACTGGAATTAAATATATACATTTTGACGATTCTAAAAGGGAACTCTGGACAAAAGCACAAAGCTATTTGTCATCGCCAGTAAAGAAGGTTTTGTATGGTAATGCCAAACCTGAAGGCGATTTCAGTATTAGTGGAGTAAATGCTTTATCGCAATATTCACATTTGAACTCAGAACAATATGAAACGCAAGCAATATGGAATAAACTTTTTAGTCCATCTGGAGCTCAATTTAATGAGGTAGAAGGCTTATATAAAATCGAAATATGGAAATATCCAACCACTATGCCTTTTTTGTCGAATCATAATGTGGTCGATAAACTTTCGTTGTATTTATCAATGAAAGATGAGCCGGATGCCCGTATTGAAAAAGAGTTAGAAATCATAATAGAAGAAATGAAATGGTAAAAGGATTAGAAAAGTTTAAACAAAATTTTTCCGGATTTGAAGATAACTACGTTATTATAGGTGGAACAGCTTGTGATGTTACATTGCAAAATACTGATATGCGTCCGCGTGCAACAGACGATATCGATATGATATTAGTTATTGAAAAAATGACACCAGAATTTGGACAACGTTTTTGGGAATTTATTGCTTTAGGCGAATACAAAACTCGTCAGAGAAAACGAGGGGATAAAGAGCCTGCAACCGAGTTGTTTCGTTTTATCAACCCTAAAGAAGGCTTTCCTGTACAAATAGAGTTATTATCGCGATTTCCTGATGTATTAGGAGTACCAACAGGATTTCATTTAACGCCTATACCCGTTGGAGAAAAGATTCCAAGCCTTTCTGCAATCTTACTGGACGAAGAATATTATCATCACACCATTGACAGCAGTGTAATTGAAGGTGGTATTCGTATTGCCAATCCGTTATCCCTTCTTTGTTTAAAAGTAAAAGCAGTTTTAAATCTAACGGAAGAAAAGAAAACAAATCCCGAAGTTCGTAGCAGTGATATCAAAAAGCACAGGGATGATGTTTTTAAATTATTGGCTATGCGCATTGATCCGCTTACGCCCATTGAATTACCAGACACAATGAAGGCTGAATTGGGTATCTTTATTGATGTAATGGAAAAATCCTTGCCCAATCAATCATTGCGTGATAGCTTGCAGCGTACAGATGATGATATTCGGGGATTTCTTGGAGTTATGAAAGATATATTTGGAATTGAATAAAATGAGAATTCAATACGCATCGGATTTACATATAGAATTTTCAGATAACTCTCGTTATTTGAAACAAAATCCACTGAAACCAGTAGGAGATATTCTTATTCTTGCGGGTGATATTGGCTATTTGAACGATGATAATTACAGCAAGCATCCGTTCTGGGACTGGGTTTCGGACAATTACCGGCAAGTGATTGTTGCCGTTGGCAACCACGAGCTATATAAATATTACGATTTGGCAAAAATGCCCCGTGGCTTAGTGTGTTCGATTCGGGACAATGTGAAATGCTATTATGATGCAGTCGTTCGGGTAGAAAATATTGATTTTATTATTTCAACCTTATGGGCGAAAATCCTATTGGAAGATGCTTACTTAACTGAACATTACGTTAGTGATTTCCGCCGAATTCTATATAATGGTGAACCGTTAACATGGGATAATTTCAATCGGGAGCACGACAAATGCTTTAACTTCATTCAAAACGAAGTGGTAAAGAGCACCGCAGAACATATTGTTGTTGTAACTCACCATGTCCCATCTTTTCAATTAGTATCTCCCGATTTCACTGGGAGCAAAATAAATGGAGCTTTCACAGTTGAATTGGAAGAATATATAATACACAGTCCAATTGAATACTGGATTTATGGGCATTCACACAGGAATATTGATAAAATTATAGGAAAAACGAAATGTGTGACTAATCAGTTAGGATATGTTTTTAACAATGAACATCTTTCATTTGATTTAGAAAAAATAATTACATCATAAAAAAAGAGTTATTTTAATATTGGTGAATTTATTATTAATTTAGGAAACAGAAAAGAGAAAAATTTTTCATTATTTGTTTATCGAAATTGTTTGTTATGAGGAGTTTAGTTTTAGTACTGGTTTTAATGCTTCTTGCCTCGGCCGGTTATAGCCGTTCGGCATACAAAGTTGAAGGTAACGATGT
>JAQIBR010000144.1 GCA_027858955.1 Bacteroidales bacterium | reverse complement strand
TTAGTCAACTAAATGCCGCATATTTTCACTTCGTTCAATTTGCAGTTTTGTTGATCTATCGGCATTAACCATTGTAAATTCAAAATTTGCTATGCGGCATTTTGAACTACAATTGGTATGATTTATCCCTTAAAAAGCAAGCCCCCATACTTGCTTTTTTCTTTTAGCATTATTACTTTCACTATTTTTGGAAGAGTTTATGATTGATGTTATTCTTTTAATTGCAGGTAGCTCAAAACGGATGGGCAAAGAAAAAGCTTTATTGGCTTTTTCAAAAGAAAAAAGCTTTGTTTGTCATTTGCTTGATGCTTATTTAAGCCTTTCTGTATCAAAGATTTATTGTGTTTTAAATATGCATAATTCAAATTCAATAAGACAAGAGTGTGAAAAATACAAAAATGAAATCGTTTTTATTGAAAACTCAAATCCTGAAAAAGGTAGACTTTGGTCAATAATATTAGGTATAAACAAGGTGAAAACTGGAAAAGGAGTATTTATTCAAAATATCGATAATCCATTTGTAAATACTAAACTTTTAAAGTCAATGTTAGATAATTATAAACCAAATACTTTTGTGGTTCCTCAATTCAAAGGGAAAAACGGTCATCCTTTACTTCTAGGAGCAGACTTAATTCAGGAATTAAAAGAGAAATCAATAACTGATTTGAAAAGCTTTTTAAATAGTAAACAAAAGCTTGTATATATCACACAAAATCAATCTGTTTTGGCAAATATTAACAGTCTTGAAGAATATCAAAAATGGTTTCCCTCAACAGACTTTTAAATTGATATTTAGCGTCTTAGCTGAACCGTTTTCCCGCTTTTAAAATTCTCGATTCCTTCGTCCAAAAACTTTACAAAATTGTCGATATTCAAATCATAAGCTTTTGGCTGCATTAGCATTTCACCATTTGGATTTAACAGAACGTAAAAAGGTTGCGCATTTGTGTTGAATTGGCTAATTTGAAAGTCAGCAAATTTCTTCCCAATAGTCTTTTTCACTTTTCCATCGTAATCAGATGTAATCCAGTCTTCTTCAGGCAATTTGCTTTTGTCATCAACATAAAGTGCTGTAACAATAAAATTATTTTTTAAGCGACTTAAAACTTTCGGATCGGCCCAAACATTTGCTTCCATCTCACGACAATTTACACAGCCATGGCCGGTAAAATCGATAAACAAAGGTTTGTTTTGTTCTTTCGCGCAAGCTAAAGCTTGATCGTAATCAAAATAACCTTCCAAACCGTGAGGTAAGTGTAATAAATCGTGATATTTAGGAGTTTCGCAAAGAGCCTTTTTCTCATTTGTCGAGGCTGAGAGATTAGCCATTTTTAAATGATCGCGAATCGATTTATCAATATCAAAATCTTGAGTATGCATTGGAGGCAAATAGCCTGATAGCGCTTTTAATGGAGCGCCCCAAAGTCCGGGAATCATATAAACCACAAAAGAGAAAGTTAAGATAGCCAACATCAAGCGCGGAACACTTACAAAAGGAGTATCGCTGTCGTGCGCAAACTTAATTTTCCCTAAAAGATAAATTCCCATCAAGGTGAAAATAACTATCCAAAGAGCTAGATAAATTTCACGGTCGAGCAAGCCCCAATGATAGGTTTGATCAGCAATGCTTAAAAACTTTAATCCTAATGCCAATTCTAAGAAACCTAAAACAACTTTTACAGAGTTTAGCCATCCGCCCGATTTTGGTAATTTGTTCAACCACTGAGGGAAGAAAGCGAATAAAGTAAATGGCAATGCAAAAGCTAAAGAAAATCCTAGCATACCTATGATGGGTTTTAGAATCTGGCCACCTGCCGATTCAACTAAAATTGTTCCTACAATAGGTCCTGTGCAAGAAAATGAAACTAGCACAAGCGTAAAAGCCATAAATATGGAGCCAATAATTCCACCACGATCTTCATTTGAAGTAGACTTACTTACTAACCAATGCGGCATCACTATTTCGAACATTCCAAAGAAAGAAGCTGCGAAAATCATAAATATGAGGAAGAATAAAATATTGGGTAACCAATGAGTACTTAGCCAGTTGGCAATTCCAGGACCGGCAACCACAGCTAAAACTGAGCCGATAAAAACATAAATAGCAATTATAGATATACCATAAACTGTAGCATGCAAACGACCCTTGGCTTTATTTTCACTGTCTTTCATAAAGAAAGAAACTGTCATTGGAATCATTGGGAAAACACAGGGAGTTAAAATGGCAGCTAATCCAAATAAAAAGGCCAAAAAGAAAAATCCGATTAAAGTTTCATTGCTGTTTTCTTCAGTATCAGAATTGATTTTATCATCAGCTAGTGCAATCGAACTAGCCTCGTCATTTGCATTCTCAGATTTATTAAAAATGAAGCTGAATTCTTCATCTGCCGGAGGAAGACACTGTGTGTCGTCGCAGCTCATAAAATTGATATATCCTTTAATTTCAATCTGTTCGGATGTGAGTAATTTTATTTTTTGTACAAATGTGGCTTCGTCTGAAAAATATTTTAATATCATTTCAAAATTCGGATCATATTCCGAAAAAGATTCAGTTTCACTAACTTCGCCTATCCGTTCGTAACCTTCAATTTCTTCAAAATTAAAAGTAGTGGCGGGAGGAGCCATAGGAATATCTTGTGAATATAAATGCCAGGTTTCTTCAATACTTGCAGTAAAAATCAATTCAACTTCAGTGTCGCTGATCTGCTTACTACTCATTTGCCACAGAACAGGAGTGTAGACTTGAGCAAAAAGCTTGCTTGCAAAAAATAAACTAAAAATAAATATGCTAAAAATTGCTCTGGAGTATATTTTACTTTGTTTTTTATTCATCATATTACTATGGATTTGGCCATTATTGTATATTAGAATTAATTTGAGTGTACAAAAATAATTATATTAAGCTAACTACTATTGTATGTATAATGCAAATATTATAAATAGTGTTAATTTCAAAATTTGCATTGCATAGTAAAATCGTTTATTTTCGCTCAAAATTAAGCTTATGTTAATTATAGGTATAGCCGGCGGATCAGGATCGGGAAAAACAACGGTAGTAAAAAAAATTATTAAGTTACTTCCAAAAAATTCGGTTACTGTTATTCCGCAAGATGCCTATTATAGAGATAATGGTAATTTAACACCAGAAGAGCGTGCAAAAATAAATTTTGATCACCCTTCATCAATAGAGTTTTCACTTCTTAACAAGCATATAGATATGCTCAGAAGGCATGAGCCAATAGAGATGCCTATCTATTCTTATTTAACATGCTCTAGAGCTAAAGAAACGATAAAAATTGCTGCTCAAGAAGTTGTTATTATTGAGGGGATTTTGGTTTTAACAAATAAAAGACTGCGCGAAAAAATGGACGTTAAAATTTATGTTGATGCCGAAGCCGACGATAGATTAATGCGTATTATTCGTCGTGATACAGAAGAAAGAGGACGGGCTTATAACAAAACTCTGGAACATTACGAGACTTGGGTAAAGCCTATGCATCAGTTATTTATAGAACCAACCAAAAGATTTGCCGATATAATTGTGCCACAGGGAGGAACAAATCATGTCGCTATTGATTTGGTTGCGACTAAAATTCATCAAACCATGGCCGAAAAACTCAATAATTAAACTTTTTATAACCAATCAGTGTACTGAAAAGCAATAGTGAAAATGGCTTTTAATAATTCTTTTTAATCTTTGTGTAACTTTGTGCTTCTCTGAGCAACTTTGTGTAATAGCTGTTTCACTAAGAACCACAGAGAATACACTAAGTTTCACAGAGAAAGATTATCGTTAACTCAAGTTTTTAATACTGATTAGTATTTTTTTTTACTTCTGACGCTGATAATAATAATAGCTTATAAAGCCTGCTATTGGACTTAAGAACAAGCCAATTAAAATAATTCTAAAGCTAAATTGGGGCAATGTTTCTGATACCCAAACAAGCAAAGCTATTAATGCGACATATGTTAATATTAGAATATCAAGCAGCATAGATTTTTTCTTTATCCTGTTTATTAGTCAAATGTAATAAGTTTTAGTTTTTGTACAGAACCAAATGTATAAACGTCAGGATTTAATGAATAAACACAACAAAAACACGGATAAGCGTATCTCATTTTGATTTCCAATTGTAATAATTGATTATTTGAAATGCAGGATTTCTACACCGTCCCAATCTTCCGGTATACCATGTTGTATATTTTTTTCACAGCGATCTAAATACAAATGAATTGCTTTGTCATTTGGATTAATGTGCTGAAGAGTGGAAAAATGATCAGAAGCTTCTTTAAAATGTTTATTTCTATACAATTCAATAGCTTTATTAAACTGTTCTTTTGTTACAATTTTCAGCTTTCGTTGATGGGCTTTTTCTCCATCTAAAATTTCAAAAATATTTACCGATGATTTCCTGCCTTTAACTTTAACAATATCAAGAAATCTGAAATTGTATTGTAATGGTTTATCGATTTTAATTAAGCTGTCCTGACTTACAATTATTGGCGCTCCATAAATCTTTGTTAAGCCTTCGAGGCGTGATGCTAGATTTACGTGATCTGAAATTACAGTTCCTTCTATACGACTACGTCCGCCAACAATTCCCAGCATTAAATCGCCTGTATGAATACCTATTCCGCTGTCGATTGGAGCTTTGCCATTCATTTCAAGATCTTCGTTAAACTCTTGTAATTTAGCGCGCATTTCAATAGCGGCATTAATTGCATCATTTACCGAGAGACTGTATAAAGCCATAATAGAATCGCCAATATATTTGTCGATAAACCCATTGTTTCTCATCACAACAGGTTCCATATATCCTAAATAATGATTGATAAAATCGAAATTTTCTTTTGGAGTAAAATTTTCTGAAATTTCGGTGAACTCGCGAATATCAGAAAACATAACGGTCATTTCACGCTGTATCTGATCTCCCAATTTAATATCTGTAATTTTCTTTTTGCCTAAAAAATCAAGAAATTGCTTTGGTACAAAACGAAAATAAGAAATACTTAAAGCATTGATATTATCTATATGATCTTTAATACGTTGCGCCATTATATTAAATCCTTCGCTTAGTTCACCAATTTCATCGTTGGTGCGTACAAGACTAAAATTAGCATCGCCTTCTCCTTCTCCGGTTTTATGAATATTATAAAGCAATTCTTTTACAGGATAAACAATATCTAGAGTTGTCCACCTTACAAAAGCAAAAATATATACTAGCGAAACAAAAATACTAGTGCCAATACCTGCTATCATCATTAAAGCATTTATTGAGTTGATGTAAATAGTGTTTCCAAGAGTAATATTCTCGCTTAAATCAGCATAGGATCCGTAAAGAATTGTGCGAATTTCTGGAGTAACATTGAGAATTCCCAAATCTTTAAAGCTCGTAACACTTAACACTATATAGAAAATAACAATACTTAAAGGGAGTAAAGTTGTCATTCCGCTCGATATCCAAAGTCTATCTCTAATTTTTCCTACACTCTGTTTGAATATTCGTTTACGCAGTTCAATATCGGTGAAAAGGATTTCTAAATAGAAGAGATGAACACGATGCTTCGACCAATAATAAACAAAAAGGATAGTGAGTAAGGCTGCAAGGAAACTAACATAAAAATAATCTTTAAGAAGGATGAATTTTATATCATTATCAGAAGTGCCAGAATAAAGTGTCCAAGCTGTATAGCCAAGGCTGATAAGAAGTGGAATGGCAAATAGAATGGTATGAATTACAGGTGTTTTTAAAAGCCATTTTCTGCAATGATCTTCAAGCTTTTGTGCTGTACTCAGCTGTTTTCTTCGTTTCCTAAAAAAGCGCTTAAATGGCGCACTAAATATTCCTAAAATAACTAAGCAGACTAAAAAGGAATTAATTAAATAATCAAAACTATTGCTGATATGGTTAGTCCCTTTGGTATTATCATTTGAAACTGGAAGGGGACTAAAATTATCAAAAAGTTTGGTGCTCAAAATATCTGGGGAGTCATATTCTTGAACCTTCTTTTGTGTGATTTCTTTTTGAGTTTGAACTATTAAACCACTATCTATCTCTGATAGTCTCATTCCAGTATCCAGCATTAATAATTCCGGCATTTTTTGCACCCACATAAAACCTGCAAATGGAATTACTAAAAAGAAATACAGCAGAGCTGAAGAAAGAAAAATACGAAAACTTATATATTTCGGTGCTTTTTTCATAGTTGGGTATAACGCATTTTAGATGCGCAAATTAGATTTATGTTACGAATTTACAGAAAAATGTGTTTAGTGAAACGTTTTCTTATTCTAAGATTATAGATTGTTTTTCTTACTTTAGTTTATTATTCAAATTTCAGTATATTTGGAATGTTTATCGACTAGCTTCAATATCACTTTTTGATACGATCTATGTGAATTAGAATGAATTCTTTATGAGACTGTTTAAGACTAAAGAAGAGAAAGAAAAAGGCAAGCCTTTTGAATGGGGATCTGTTATTTTGGTTGGATTTATTGCAATAATTGTAATCTATAAATGTTTGCAGATTATTATAAGTGGTTTTGAATAGTACGAATAGTAGCCCTGACAAATTACTAGAATGAATTATAAAGTTTATTTAAATCCTATTGCATAATTCACAAATCTTCAAGTCAAAGAAGTCAGGAGTTATGTTATTCTGTGAATTATTATTTTGTCAATGTCTTGATAATATAGATTTCCTAATAAATCTAATCCGTCTTGAGTAGAGTTAATAACTATTCCCTCAGATGTTATCTCTGCAATTTTAGTGTCTTCTATATTATGTGTTTCAATTTTCCTATTGTGTAATTATTTTTACAATGACCGCTGATGTTTAGGCTATGTTTACTGGTATTTAATCATTTATCTTAACAAATTCTCTAAAATTATCTCTGTCAACTATAAATCCATTAGCATTATATGTATCGATAAACTTTTGAGGGAATTTTGTCTTTCTATTTTTCCATTTAAACTCAAATGCAGTGATGTCTCCGTCTTTTTCTTCAACAAAATCAATTTCTTGTTGTTGCTGAGTTCTCCAAAAATACATTTTCGCAAAAGTGTCTTTGTATACATTTTGTTTTCGTCTTTCCGAAACAAGAAAATTTTCCCATAAAGCTCCTTTGTCAAGCCTAAGATTTAATGGTTTAAAATCACCAATAATCATATTTCTGATGCCATTATCCAAAAAATAAATCTTACGATTTTGCTTAATTTCATTTCTTAAATTTCGGCTAAAGCTATTGAGACGAAAAACAATGTATCCTTTTTCTAAAATGTCAATGTATTTCTGTACTGTAATTTTATTAACTCCAATGAGTTGAGATAATTCATTGTAATTAACCTCACTTCCCATTTGAATAGCTAAGGCTTGCAATAGTTGATCAAGAATTTCAGGTTTTCTTATGTCTGAAAATGCTAAAATATCTCTATACAAATAGCTACTCACAAGGTTTTTTAAAGTTTCGCGTTCTTTACCTTGATTATTAATTACTTCTGGATAAAATCCATACAACAATCGATTTTCAATTTGCTGCTCTGATTTTATAAACCCAATTTTATTTTCATATTCTTCCCAAGAGATAGGAAACAACTCATATTCCCATTTTCTACCTGTTAACGGTTCATTAAGTTCATTTCCTAAATCAAAAGACGAAGAACCACTAACAAATAATTGAACATCTTTGAATTGGTCAGTAATTATTTTTAAGGTTAATCCAATTCCTAAAATTCTTTGTGCTTCATCGAGAAAAACATATTTATAATCTCCTAGAAATGTCCTGATTTGCTCTGTTGTCGGATTTTGGAGAAGGCTTCTTGTTGAAGGGTCATCTGCATCTAGAAATAGATATTCTTTATCCTTTAAAATTTCTTTTAATAGTGTTGTTTTTCCTACTTGACGTGCTCCAGCCACAATAATAGCTTTTCCACTACTGAATTTTTCTTTAATGGTATTTTCAATTTTTCTAGCAAACATTTTTTGTTTTCAAAGGTAGTTTTTAATATTGTAATGACCAAATAACATAATAATAAGTCATTATAATGCCAATATTATGCCGTTTAATCATTTAAGATATTGTTCAAATCTTGTTTTCCAACAATAGCCATAATCTCTACAATGTCAGTATTTACTTTAAAATAAATACAATCTGAACCACATACGCAACGTCTATATCCTTTTTTTATATAATCAACGGATTCAAGTGAAAATGGACGTTGAGTTATAATTTCAAAATATTCAAAAAACGAATAAAAATATTTGTCCGCTTGCGTTATTCCAAATTTCTTAATTCCGTAATGATGAATTCTAATTAAGTCATCTTTAGCTGTATTGCTTAATCTATATTTAGCCATTAAGCAAAGACTTAGATTGTATTAATATTTGCTCTTTACTGTCATTGGTAAACCCACTATTTTCAGCACTTTCCAACTTAGAACTTATCCAATCAATTTGACGTTGTTGCTTTCTAGCTTGGCGCACTAAATCATTTATCAATTCGCTTTTACTTGAATACTCTTTGCTGTCAACTTGAGTTTTTAACCATTCATCATTTGGTTGTGTAAACGAAATACTTTGTCTAGTCATAATATTTATTTTTATGGTGTAAATATACACCATAAATACATCTTATGCAAGAAATATTTTTAATATAGGCTGCTCATTATGGTTTGTTGAATTAAACCTCCCTTTCGGGAGGTAGCCTGAGTACAACTAAAAAATCAGTATCGTACTCATATTCATTAAAATAATAATAATATGAGTAAAATTACAATTTATTCTGAAGCATGCAACAAGGTTGATGGTTTCAGAGCAATGGGCGAGGAGTTTATCCGCAAACTGGTAATCAACGGAAAGTCACGATCCACCCATGAGAACTATCTGCGCCAAATGTCTAAGTTGGCACTTTATTACAAACGGACACCCTTGGAGATTGAGATTGATGAGTTAGA
>JAQIBR010000141.1 GCA_027858955.1 Bacteroidales bacterium | reverse complement strand
CTGAATTTTAATAACCGTGGGTGCAACCCACGGATAAACGATAGGTGAACTCGCAACCCTGAAAGGGTTGAATATTAACATATTAGAAGTTCAACCCTTTCAGGGTTGTGATCTTGATTTCACTTCTTTTCCACTGGTTTCACCAGTGGTTATTCAAATTTAATCCCTTCGGGATAATTAATTAACTTTTCAGAGCGGACTCATGATTAAATTTTTCAATATAACAGACAGAGATAGTGTAGAATATCTTGAAGCGGTTGAAGTATACAAAGCTGGTACAGCTGATGAATTACAAATTAAGACGGAAGAAATAGAAAAAAATAGATAGCGGTAAAGCTATAATCATTCTAGGGAAGCAAAATATTTTGCCTGTGTTTATGGCGCTGCTTTGGAAGTTAGATGGCACTAATTTTTACGTAAACGAAATTATATCTATAATACCTTCTGCAAAACATCTCCCCTTCGGGAAAATTTATTTTGAAGTCTTAAAGTAGACTTAAGTAATTGCAGAGTTTCAAATTGTTTTTAAATACTTAATTTTCAAAGTATGAATAGCTTTAAATTTATCATATAATCTTGCTGAATCTTGTTTTCTCACTTTAAATTGAAGTTTGCAATCAATCTGAAAATCAGTTGATAAAGGGCTTATGTCTTCATCTTTAAGAATCTTCATTATTGTATTCATATCCTGATAACTGAATTCTAGCTCGTAAATATCTTCAATCTTCTTTTCAATAATATCAGCTTTTTCTATAGCATCTTTTGCTGCAGAACGATAGGCATTTATTAATCCTCGAATACCCAATTTTGTACCTCCAAAGTATCGAACTACTACGATAAGTGTATTAGTTAAATCATAAGAAAGTAATTGACCATGTATTGGCTTACCTGAACTACCGCTTGGTTCACCATCATCGTTAGCTCTCCAATTCGATTTATCAACTCCAATTATATACGCATAAACATGATGACGTGCATCATAATGTTTTTTTCGTAAATCCTGAAGATGATTTTTTACTTCATCTCCATTTAAAACAGGAAAAGCATAAGAAAAAAATTTACTTCCTCTATCTTTAAACTCTCCAGTTGATGTCTGGCCTAACATCTTATATGTATCTTCAAAAAGCATTTAAATGTATTTGATGCTTATTTAACAAAGCTATTAATATATTAATTCAGAATATAAAATATTCAAAAAAAATTGTAATTTGCGGTGGCAAAAATGATTAGATGAAACAACTGAAATATTTATTTTTCTTCAGCATTTCTATATTCGCTTTTCCCATAAGTGCGCAAACTATTAACAGTATCAATACTTTGTTGTTAATCACAAATACTCAGGGAGATACACAAATACCATTTATTGAATCCATATGGTTCTATTTAATGCTATTGCTGGGTGCTCTTGCTCTCTCCTATCTAATTTATCGTCTTTGGGTTGGAAGCTTAAATCAAAGCGAACAAGAGTTGCGCGATCAAGTTAAAGATCGGACAATGGATTTGCAACGTAATATGGACAAACTTTTGCAAGAAATTGTCGAAAGAAAACGTATTGAAAATATGTTAATAGCAGAAAAAGAGCGTGCCGATTCTGCAAATATGAGCAAGAGTGAATTCTTGGCAAATATGAGCCACGAAATAAGGACTCCAATGAATGGTATTATTGGAATGACAGATATACTTAAACAAACAAAACTTGATTCAAAACAAGAAGATTACGTTCTAACTATTCAACAGTCAGCGGCTTCTCTTCTTAACCTAATAAATGATATTCTTGATTTTTCAAAAATAGAAGCAGGACAGCTTGATATAGAAGATATCGACTTTGATCTACATGTTGCTACACTCGAGATACTTGATTTATTGAAATATAAGATCAACGATAAAGGACTTTATTTAAAAACACATATAGCACCTAATGTACCACAATGGGTAAAAGGTGATAAATACCGATTTAAACAAATTTTAACCAATTTATTTAATAATGCAGTTAAATTTACTGAGAATGGTGGTATTACAGTAAATGTAAAAATGACTGACGAAACGCCCAAAACTACAAAAATTAAATTTGAAATTATTGATACAGGGATTGGTATTACTGAAAGCAATCTAAAAAAATTATTCCAATCATTCTCGCAAGTCGATTCGTCAACGACAAGATTATACGGCGGCACAGGACTTGGTCTGGTAATTTCTAAAAATATTGCCAAACTCCTTGGCGGCGACATGGGTGTTGAAAGCGAAGAAGGAAAGGGTTCAACATTTTGGTTCTGGATAAATTACAAAAAGTCTCAGCAATCTCAACTTGCTATTGAACCTGTCCAAGTTGAAGAACAGTTAGTACTAAATAAACTTCGTGTATTGCTTGCAGAAGACAATCCTATTAATCAGAAAGTAGCTCAGATGCACCTCGAAAAACTTGGGCATTCTGTTGAATGTGCCAACAATGGAAAGATAGCTTTTGAAATGTACACTAAAAACGATTACGATTTAATTTTTATGGATATTCAAATGCCTGAAATGGATGGTATTCAAGCTACACAACGTATTCGAGAATTTGAACATGATATTCAATTAACAAACCCGATTAAGATTATTGCACTTACCGCCAACGCTATGAAAGGTGATAAAGAAGCATGCATAGCTGCCGGAATGAATAATTATATGAGCAAACCATTTAAACCTGCTGAGTTATCCCAAGTTTTGAGTGAGTGTTTCCACATTCCAGAGCCTTCATAAATTTATCATTATTTTTATAGCATAGTGAAAACTTATTTACATGCAAAACGATACACTCAGTCCAATAAGGAAAGCTTTAATAATTAATCTTGACAATACATTGGCTCTTTGCGAGATAACATTAAACAATTTACTTACTGAAGGAGAATTCTCAGAGCAAGATTTTCTTGATTTTAGTAGTCAAGTTCTAAAACTTATCCACGAAAATAATCCGGAATGGGAAAATATGGTTCCAAAATATGTTTCAGAGCAAATTAAAGAGAAACATCTTTTTGGTTATCAACTAAATACGAATTAAACAAGACTTCCATCTAGCACATTCAATATTAATCTCAAAGTTTCTACAAAAAAAAGAATCTTATCCAAACCTTGAATTGAATCTGCAATATTGTTAAAATTGTAAACAATTAAATATGTTTCATTAACTTTGTAAAATATTTACGAATGTTTCGCAGTAAATTGCATTAAAACATAAAAATGGAAAAATATTTTGAGCACTTCAGACAACAAACTATAGGCACAGATTTAGAATTTGATACTCCTGTCGGTAAGCAAAAGATGATTTACGCAGATTGGGTAGCAAGCGGCCGTTTGTATGCACCTATTGAGGATAAGATAAAGAATTTATTTGGTCCCTGGGTTGCAAATACTCATACAGAAACAAGCGAATCTGGTACGCTTACAACCAAAGCCTACCAACATGCCCAGCAAATTATCAAGAAACACGTAAATGCCAATTCTGATGATGTGCTTATTACAACAGGTAATGGAATGACTGGTGTTATTAATAAATTTCAACGCATACTTGGTTTAAAACGTTATGGCACTAAAGATCACCCGTTTAACAAACTGACAGAAATGTCGGAAGAAAAACGTCCAGTTGTTTTTATTACACATATGGAGCATCATTCTAATCAAACATCTTGGGAAGAAACAATTGTAGACGTTGTGGTGTTGGAACCGGATGAAAATATGATGGTCGATGAAAATGAACTCCGCAATAAACTAGAAGAATATAAAAACCGTGAAATTAAGATAGGTAGTTTTACAGCATGTTCTAATGTAACAGGGGTTAGAACAGACCACCATCATTTAGCACGTATTATGCACGAAAACAAGGGATTATGCTTTATAGATTTTGCAGCAAGTGCACCATACGATAATATTGATCTGCATCCTGAAGATGAAATGGAAAGCCTTGATGCTATTTTCTTCTCTCCTCATAAATTCCTTGGGGGTCCAGGATCTTCAGGAGTATTAATCTTCAATAAAGAATTATACACTAGCAATGTGCCTGATAATCCAGGTGGGGGAACCGTGGAATGGACAAATCCCTGGGGTCAATACAGATATGTTGATAATATTGAAGCACGTGAAGATGGAGGAACACCAGGCTTTTTACAAGCAATTCGCATAGCTTTGGCTATTAAATTAAAGGAAAAAATGGGCGTTGAAAATATACACAAGCGTGAAATTCAATTGATTGATAAGGCATTTAAGGGATTAAAAAAAATACCTAAACTTCATTCATTATCTGAAAATATTAAAGACCGTTTGGGAATCGTTTCATTTTATATAGAAGATATTCATTTCAATTTGATTGTAAAAATATTAAATGATCGTTTTGGAGTTCAGGTACGAGGCGGTTGTGCTTGCGCAGGAACTTACGGGCACTTTTTATTAGGCGTAACACCTGAAAAATCGAAAGAGATTTCCGATAAAATAAACTCAGGCGATTTATCTGATAAACCTGGATGGGTGCGTTTGTCGCTTCACCCCACTATGACAGATGTCGAACTTGACTATGCGATATCAGGTCTGGAACAATTAACTGAAAACCTTGATGAATGGTCGAAGGAATATGTGTATAACCCAAAAACAAACGAGTTCAAACATGTTACTGAAACTCTTGATAAAAGTGAAATTATCAAGCCTTGGTTTAATCTTGATTAGAAATGAAATCAATAACAATTGCTTTTCCTTAAATAAAAGCGTATCTTAGTCTGAAAATCAATCCATTGGTAATTTTTATTATGGATTATATTCATTTTCAACTATTTACTTTTATGTAAGATAATTCCTAGTAATCTTTTTCCTGGTAATTATGAAAGGCATTAACCTATATCCAATTGCGCGTATTCTCCTTCCATTTATTGGAGGAATTCTCTTTGAGCCTTTACTATCTTCCAACATTTGGCTGTGGTTAATAATTCTTGCATTAATTTTCTTTGGTTTTAGTATTTCTATTTTTGTTCATTCAAAGTATCGAATCTACAGATTGCGTTGGGTAAATGGTTTTTTACTCTCTTTTCTATTTTTTATCTTGGGAATTATTGGAACTTGGTATAATTCACCATTAAATCATGAAAACCATTATAGCCAATTCGATGATTCAAAAGTTTTTTTGATTGAAATTAAAAGCCCTTTCACAGAAACAGCTAAAACATATAAAAGTCTTGGAAGCGTAAAAGCAGTATACATAGAAGAAGACTCAATTTGGCAAACAACAAACGGTCAGATATTGCTTTACTTTCAGAAACAAGACGAATTCCTGCTAAATTATGGTGATGAAGTTATTTGCACGTCGAAGCTTAATAATATCCAAGGTGCACAGAATCCATACGCCTTTGATTATGGCCAATATATGCATCACAAAGGCATTTTTGATCAAAGTTTTATCAAAGCACATGAATGGAAATTAATAAACTCTAATCGCTCATTTAGTTTACAATCGACAGCGATAAAGCTGAGAACTAAGCTACTGAATATTCTAAACAGTTTGCATTTCGATAAAGAAAGCCTGGCACTTTCTGCCGCACTATTGATAGGTTATGACGAATATTTGGATGATGATTTACGTGCACGCTTTGCAGGTTCCGGTGCTATGCATATTCTTTGCGTTTCAGGATTGCATGTTGGAATTATCTTTATGCTAAGCAATTTTATATTTGGCTTTTTAGAAAAGATAAAATATGGAAGCTCACTTAAAACTATAATTATTTTAACGATTATTTGGTTTTATGCTTTAATTACGGGTTTATCGCCATCGGTTATGCGTGCTTCCACTATGTTTACTTTTATGATTATGGGGAAACTTATTAATCGCAAAGGCAATACTTACAATAGCTTGGCTGCATCTGCCCTACTCCTTCTTTTAATAGATCCGAACTTAATTTATAATATCGGATTTCAACTTTCTTATGGAGCTGTATTCGCTATAATTTATATACAACCAAAAATTTCTCAATTATTTTATATTAAGAATTTTATCCTAAGAAAAATTTGGGATCTATTAGGTGTTTCTATTGCAGCTCAGATGGGAACTTTTCCATTGGCTGTTTATTATTTTCATCAATTTCCAAATTATTTTCTATTGACCAATTTATGGGTGATTCCACTTGCTTTTGTTGTAGTGTCCTTAGGAATCATTGTCTTGATAATTGGATTATCAGGATTAACTGCTAGTTTTATTGGAGCTATTGCCTCCGGTTTTCTCAATTTTAGTTTAATATGCCTGAATAAAGGAGTGGGGTTGATTAACCAATTACCAAATGCAGTAAGCGATAATCTTGCACTAAGTAAATTTGAAGTTTTGCTTTTCTATTTACTACTATTTGCTTTAACAAACCTTATTTTGTTTAAGAAAAATTATTGGTTTTTCCCTGCACTCAGCTCAATGCTAATATTAATTGGATATTCATTAATTCTAAATGCAAATAATTTAAATTCAAGCACTTGGACAGTTTATAAAACCAATGGCTACACAGCAATGGATTTTATTTCACAACAAAAAAGTATCATTTTTGGCGATTCGGCTTTTATTGTCAACAAGCAAATGCATAAGTTTATTTTGAATGAAAATCATATTAAAACAGGTGTAAAAGAGAATGTATATCTAACTAATTTTCAATCGGATAGTTCAAATTTCAGCTCATTGGTTTTCCATCAAAATATAATCATCTTTAAATCTCTTCGAATTCTCTATTTAGATAAAGCTGAAAAAGAACAAACTTTCGAAAAACCATTGCCTATTGATTATGTGGTGATAGCAAAAGATGCAAATGTTAATCTGGATGATTTGCTGAAACAATATAGTTTTAACTCAATTATCTTTGATTCTTCCAACAATTGGTGGCGAATAAAACAACTTAAAGAAAAAGCCAATAATTTGGGAATTTCCTTTTGGGATGTAAACGAAAAAGGTGCTTTTGTTTTTTCAAATAAAAAACCCCTTGAAAAAATTCAAAGGGTTTAAATCTTGCGAAATTTAATATATCTATTTTATTACCATTTTCATGAGTTTCGCTTTTTTGCCTTGCTCAAAAAGGAAATAGTAGATTCCTGTATCTTTTAAAACATCGGAAGGAATTTCAGTTGACCACTCCCCTATCACTTTTCCTGCTTTTTCTTTCCAAAGCTGATTCATTTCCTTATCAAATATCTGAACAACTAATTTGCCTTTTTTTTGGAAAGTAGCTCCTAATGAAGTTGTTTCATTATCAATATTAAAATTAAATTCATTCAGTTCCAAAATAGTTGCATTTGTATCAAGAATTCCTTTAGTATTTGCTAAGGAAATTCCCTTATCACCCGCAGGAGAAATCATCATCATTATTTCTTTAATTTCTTTTTTATGCATTGCATGAGGATTTCTCATTACTTTCATTTCTTTGGCTTCGCCGGCACCTGATTTCATTTTATAGCGCATTACCTTAACATTGCCATCTTCATCTTTAAATTCTTTAATAACATCCGCGTCGTCACTAATAAAAATAGCATCTCCTTTTGCTGCTTCTCCCTTTAGTTTTTTTACGAGAATATTATGATCTCCATCAAGTTCGTGAATTTTCTCCAAGTCGGCTTCATCGCCAAAAAAAATAGTGTTTTCGCCACCCTCTACTTTCTTAATTATAATCTTCTCACCGTCTTTTTCTACCCAAACATTTTGGTTATCTGCATCATGATCACCAACATACATAAGATTATGCATTTTTGACAATTCAAGGCTATCTCCATCTATATCAATATCCAAATCTATTACAATATGATTTTCACCATCATCATCAATCCAAACATGTTTCTTACCGTGGTCGCTATCAATAAAAAAAACATTTTTATCATTATCAAAATGTTCGTGCAAATTTTTCATTTCGACTTTGAGCTTTTTAGCGTGCTCATCCCACTTTACTGCCTTAAGTTTTTCCATTGCCTTTTCAAGCTTCTCCATTGCTACTTCGTTCATTTTCATGCTTGCAAGTTCGGCTTTCAGCTCTTCCATAGCTTTTTGAACATCTTCTTTCCCACAATTCATCTTTTCACGGGCGATCATTAAATGTTCATGCAATTTGTCTTTATCAATATCATCCATCATAACTTCCACATCAATTGCAAGTTCTTTAGCATGAGACTTTAATTCATTCTTCATTAATGCGATCTCTTCTTCATTGAAACCAACATTTTCTTTTATTTGCTTCAAAACTGCCTTATAATCCTTCGTATCATCAATTTTAAATGTTGAATCAATTACTTTTTTGTTTCCATCTTCATCAATAACTTCCATTCTTATCTTTGCAGTCTTTTCTTTTTTTACATCTTGTGCAAAAGAGTTAAGTGTAAAAAAGATTCCAATGATAAAGAATAAGGTAATTTTTAAGGTTTTCATAGTATTTATGTTTTAATTGATTATTTTCAGATACAAAATTAACGCCTTACAACTATCAATGCCTTAAATACAGGTTAAAAAAGCTTAAGGAAAGGTTAAAGTTATAATTAACAGTCGTTTTCTTTATTAATTTTGAATCCATTATTGAAAGACAAAGCTGTTTACTGAAAATAAATATGACAAAAAGAAACCTATCTATTACAATAGCCATTGGATTTATTGCTTTATTTGGAATTATTTTGGTTCAAATTCACTGGATAAATACAGCTTACACCCAAAATAAAATTAGGTTTGAGCAAAATCTGAATAAGGCTCTAAATCAGATCGTTATTGAGTTATCGCAACAAGAAAATATTTTCTTTGATTTTGATAGTCATGAAGATATCCAATTTATTTCAGGCAATCCTTCTATTATTCATTTTGATAATGCATCAGGGAAAAAATTACAATGGCTTCACGAATCAGAAAAAGAAGAGATTGTTAGGATTAAAGCAGGTGAACAGAAAAAAAAGGAAGCTCTGAAAAAAATTATTGCTAATAATCAAAACAATAGAAAAATTATTATTCGTTCTAATGACTCAAATATAGAAATGATTCAAGAATTTCATTTGGATTCCCTAACAGAACAGATTGAGACTGAAATGGAATTGAAAGCATCTGCTATTTCGATTATAAAAAAAGATTCATTATTGAAAAAGTATGAAACCAGAATTGATTCTGTACGAAAAATGCTTGATTATAATGAATTTACTATTGCCAGCGAAAAAGAAGAACTGAACAATACGATGGTAGAATTGTTTATGAATATTAAATCTGTTACACGACCTTTTGCCAAACGCATTCCAATTGATAAGCTTCAAAATAGTATTGAAAAGGCAATTAAACAATACAATTTGCCAAAGTCTTATGCATTTGCCATAGCTATACAATCTGCTGACAGTATTTTGTTTAAAACGGATAATTTCAATATCAAAGATATAAGTCAGGCTCATACCATTCGTCTTTTTCCACATTCTTTAGTATCACGCCCTGAACATTTATATATTAATTTCCCGGAAGCAAATCCTTTATTCAAACAAATGCTTTGGCCCATTATTTTAGCATTTATTTTTACCTTACTATTGTTTGGCAGTCTGCTAATTATTATAAATAACTTATTGCATCACAAAAAGTTATCTGCTATAAAAACAGATTTTATCAATAATATGACTCACGAGTTTAAGACTCCACTTGCTACAATTCAACTTGCTACAGATTCTGTAATGACAGAACAGATATTGAAGCAACCTAAAAGAATTGGTTATTATATGAGTTTGATAAAAGGCGAAAACAAACGAATGAATGCATTAGTTGAACGAATTTTACAAATGGCTCAACTCGAAAAAAAATCATTTAGTCTTGTAAAAACTGAAGTAAATATGCATCAATTGATTGATGCTGTTGCTGAAAATGCTCAACTTCAGATTGAACAAGCCGATGGTGAGATAAAGTTAAACCTTAAAGCAGAACAAGCCATACTTCAAATTGACGAAATGCATCTAACTAATGTCCTCTTTAATTTGATAGATAATGCAGTAAAATATAGTACCGGGAATCTTTTGGTGGAAATAAGTACTGTTATAAAAAATGGACAGTTCGTGATTATTATTAAAGACAACGGACAGGGAATGTCAAAAGAAACGGTGGCTCATATTTTTGATAAATTTTTTAGATTAACCAAAGGCAATATTCATACTGTAAAAGGCTATGGTTTAGGACTTTCTTATGTAAAAGCAATAGTAGATAAACATAATGGCCAAATCCACGTTTTTAGTGAACCGGAAATAGGGAGTCATTTCGAAATAAGTTTACCATTTAAGCACTAGAAACTTGTAAAATGAAAGCAAAAAATCGCATTTTTTTAGTAGAAGACGATCTGAGTTTCGGTTCGGTTTTGAAAGCATATTTAGAGATTTATAAATATGATATTGAATGGGTTAAAGATGGAAATGACGCAATAAATACTTTTGAAAAAGGGAAATTCGATATCTGTATTTTAGATGTGATGTTACCTCATATTGATGGATTCCAATTAGCTGAAAACATTAAGCGATTGCGCCCCGAAATCCCTTTTATCTTTTTAACAGCTAAAACTTTAAAAGAAGATGAAATTAAGGGCTATCAATTAGGAGCTGATGATTACATAAAAAAACCATTCGATTCTGAAATACTGCTTTTTAAACTTCAAGCGATATTGAATCGTAATTCGGATACAAAATCTTCCTCAAATCCCACTTCTTATCAAATTGGGCAATTACTCTTAAAACCCAATTTTCGCGAGTTGCTTGATGTTAAAAGCAATATCACACAAAAACTTAGTCCTAAAGAATCTGAACTGCTTAAATTGCTAATCGAATCAAAAGATAGCGTATTACAACGTGATGTGGCACTTCGCAAAATTTGGGGCGACGATAATTATTTTACAAAACGCAGTATGGATGTTTATATCACCAAACTTCGTAAATACCTTAAGAATGATCCATCCATTGAGATTCTAAATATTCATGGCAGTGGGTTTAGGTTGATTTGTAGGTAAGCTTTCAAACCCGTAAGTCATTTATAACCAATCCCTGACAGGGTTCGAACCCCTGTCAGGGATAATAAGGCAATTTTCAAATTTATTAGTTATGGAGTTTGTTTTATACGTTTCAGATTTTTAACACCTGACAATTTAAAAATTCTTTTTATATAGATTACCTTTATT
>JAQIBR010000103.1 GCA_027858955.1 Bacteroidales bacterium | reverse complement strand
ATGAATATAGATTGAAAAGCTTTGGTCAAATATCAAAGCTTTTTTTATTTTTAACAAATGATAAATTACCGGATAGGAACAGGATACGATGTACATCGAATGGTGAATGACGAGAAATTTATTCTTGGCGGTGTATATATTCCTTTCGCCAAAGGCACGGTTGGGCATTCTGATGCCGATGTGCTTCTACATGCCATTTGCGATGCATTACTTGGTGCTCTTGCATTAGGAGATATTGGAATGCATTTTCCTGATACGGATATTCAATGGAAAAATGCCTCCAGTTTGCTCTTGTTAGAGAAAGTAGATAAAAAGGTTAAGGAAAAAGGATTTCAGATTGGGAATATCGATACTACTCTAGTTTTGCAACAGCCTAAGATTTCAGAATATATATATCAAATAAGAGAAAATATAGCTAAAGTATTGGATATAAATATTGGGCTAATATCTGTAAAAGCAACTACTACAGAAGGATTAGGATATGAAGGTAGGGGTGAGGGTGTTAGCGCTCAGGCAGTTTGTTTATTGGCAAAAGATTAAGCACCACTTATGATTTTGTTTAGCCAGAAGATGCCTAATTCAGAAAGAATTATCTGATTTGACATTTTCGATATTGTAATTTTAGTAAGGCCAAAAATCTGGTTTGATAGTTGAGCCATGATAACTAGCACAATTTACACAAGGATCAGGGAGCATGTACATTAAATAGTCGCCTAGTGGGTCGTTTAATAAAAATGCAGGATAGTCATTTGGGTCAATTTCTCTAAAACCCAATCTGCGTATATCAATTGGGGCGCAAATAGGATTGGGATTTGTCTCTTTAGGCCCTATAAAAATACGTAACTCACTTATTGCTGATGCATGGAAAAAACCAAGTACCTCTTTCTCCGGATTGGTGATATTTTTAATATTGCCTTGTATATCTACAGGTTGTTTGCCATATAAATCTGCGTTTTGATTATTATTCTTTTTCATATTCTCCCAATACAAATAGGCTTCTCTTGACAATCCCATCTGACGTACTAATAAGCTATATCCATAAGTTAAATATGGGGCTCTAAAAGAAACAAAATGCAGATTGAAATTTTTAAACTTGTTTTCTGTAAGGTTTTCTGTAGAAAGTAAAAGTATTTCGGGTACTCGTTCTGTAGTCCAGCAAAAATACAAAGAGGAATCGGGTGGATAGATATGGTATACCTTGCCTCTGCCAGTGTAGAATCCATAAATATTTAAAGTATCATCATAGTACCACTCACGATCAAATAAGGCGTGGTGTTCATAAGTTGCATCCAGTTCGAATAAGTAATAGCTACTGTTGCTTTCATTCCCATCGATATCGATAAGAAACTGCAAGCCATTATCGTGGGCATTATATACTGCGTTATAAATGGTGCTCCTCTCGTAATTTGGCGTTTCAATTTGAGCAACGTCAGGCATTATGTCAGGTTCTGAAATAAGTTCATCTCCATCAGGGGTGATAATTTGTATGTGATATGCAGTTCCTGAATTTAAATCTTCTTGGTTCATCCAAACTCGATATTCTCCATCTAAATATTCTTGCAATTGAAATTTATTTCCAAGATTATCCCAGATACTAACATTACAATTGCTTAATACAGAATTGTCCAACCCACTTAATGGGATTGATTTAGAAATTGTTACAGTTTGATAACCTTCTTTATTTGTTAGCTTACCTGATACAACAATTTTAGAAGCGGCATCACTATCAATTTTTGGTGTGAATGTTTTTATACAAGCAGATAAAAAAATTAAAGGAAGTATGTAAAGTATAATTTTATTTCTAAACATTCGTTTGTATGTGTTCATTTATATATTACAAATAAATATTAGTCATTCTTGTAGTTTCGAAATTTTTATTGAAGCTATTAATCTACTCCAATTCAAATATTTTTCTTATCGCGGCTCCATTTTTATCTAATCCTTGGATTATTATCCAATAATTTTCAAATGAAAACCTTTTTTTGAATTTAATTTCAAGAGATGATTTTCCTGCTAAGCTAAAAGTTTTCCAAAATAAAGTGTTTCTGGTATCAGGTTCCAGAGGTGAATCATTGGACATTTGGTAACTGGATTTTGCCTGGAAAAAATCAAAATTGAAAAATAATCCCGTTTTAGGTAGACTTATTCCACCAAAATCTCCTTTGCGAGTCCGAATGCTAATTATTCCACCATAAATAAAATTTCCATAAACGTACGGATGCGGAATAATATCTACTTTTTCAATGCCCTGAGGTGAAACAGCTAAGATCCGATTATAATCTTCTACAGCTACCATATCGATTAAAACTAATGGAGAATAAAAAGACATATCTCGGAGTGGACTGGATATGGTAAACGATTTTTCTTTTTTAACATTCTTAATGTGAACTAATCCAGGAAGTTCTGTGAAATATTCCTCCAAAGTTTCGAGCGAAATATATTTATCCAAATACAGGGTGTTGTCAGCCTTACCATAAAATGGAATATAAAAAGTATCGAGCTGGTGATCGGTATTTTTTCTAAAATAATTTCTTTTAATCTGGTAGGATTGGGCTAAATTGAGAAGTGTTGAACGCTCTATATTTGACAAAATAAAGGGAGGGGTTGGTAATGAAATTGGTCTAGTATCATAATCATTATCAACCAAAATTATTGGATGGACATTTGCTTCCTTTTTAGTGCTAATAAAAATATCGTGATTACCAGTTATTTCTGGAAGTGAAAAATAAAATCGCCCATCTGATGCAGATAAAGTAGGTATAAAATTCTTTTGATCAATAATAGACAGTGTAATTTCTTTAAATGCCAAAGGTTGCTTATCAACACTGTCAACTAGCAATCCACTCAGAGATAATCCACGTGTTTCCGGGAAAAAATTTGGGGTATAAACTGAAGAGCCTTTGGTCTTAAAAGCTGTTTTCTGAAAACTATGCGAAGGAACAATACTAATACTTGCATTTTTTAACCCTTTTAAATCCTCTGCAGTGAAATTTATTAAATACTGATTATCATTAATAGCTTTGCTTTCCTTACATTCAATATCGGCTGTGGAAAGTGTGTCCAAAACAGCCTGATCTTCACCGCTTAGGAACTCTTGTATATAAGGGTTTACTATTTTAAGGGGCAAATAAGTAAAGCTATTTGTGCCAAAATTGCGTAAATATTTTGTATAGGCTTTTAAGTAATAGGTTCCACTAGAAAGGTCTTGTGGAATTTCCAATTTTCCTTGGCCTTGCTTTTCTACAAGCAGATGTTTTTGGGAAACGAGAGATGTTCCATCTGGTAAAATTAACTCGAGATAAAGTGTTTTGCTTTGATTGTTTTTGTTTTCTAAAAAAGCAGTAAATTGAATTTCTTCACCAATTATAAATAAAGTACGATCGGTAAATAGATTTACTTTTTCCTCGCCAAAATCAAAGTTTTGTGCTTGAATAGAAGCAAACCCCAATCCAATAAATATTGGTAGAATTAAACTATATTTTAATGTTTTCATTTTCATAATTTAATAAGGCCAGAAATC
>JAQIBR010000118.1 GCA_027858955.1 Bacteroidales bacterium | reverse complement strand
TTGCCTTTTCGGGAAGTTTATACCTTATAGTTTTCGCAAATCTGCCTATGGGTTATATAACTCCATTTGGTGGAATATTATTTGTAATAGGATGGCTTATTTTGGCTTATGCTGTGTTTAAAACAAAAGAATAAAATAGTTTCACTATAAGAACAAGGATATTGCAGCTATAAAACCATTCAACCTAAATCTTTTTCCATTTAAGCGTCCTCCACATAATATATTTGGATCCAACAACAACAATCTCATCATCCCTATTCTCTGTGATTTTAAGATTGAATATCAAACCTTTTTCCGGGCTGTACATACTTCCGTGTAGCCATTTATTTTCCTTTTGTTCATACTCAAGGTTTTTAATAATGAGCATGCCAATTAAAGAATCTGCTTGTCTTGTTTGATCCGAATTATTGATATCCTTTTGTTGTCCGTTTTCAAATTCGTTTAGTGCAATTATTTTTCCAAAATATTTACCGTTCTGTTTAAATATTTCAACATCCAATTTATTTGGTAGTCGATATTTTCCAATAATTACATCCGGATTCTGGCCAAAAGAAATACTTGTGAAGAATAGCGCAAAAGCTATTGTGAGTTTTAATTTAAGCATAATAATTATCTAAATAGATTAAGTTAGTATTCACTCACAAAGCAAATGATTTAATTAATATGTCTGCTATTTTTAATTCTTTTTAAGAGAATTGTATATGGGCTTGAATTTTAAAATATTCCCACCACCATTTATTCCTTCATTCGAAATATACAAATCCCCATTTTCAGAAAAGCTAATCCCTTCGGGTTGATTAAATAATCGTCTATCTAATTCGATAATTTCAATTGTGTTTTCCTGCTGATTCATAATAATCAACATTTTTCCAATACTGGAAAGCACATATATTTTGTTTGTCTCAGCAGGATGAATTCCGATCGCTGAAGGAAAGAATCTACTTCCGTCGCTAAGACCTAATTTGATTGCTGTTTTAGTGAAAAACTCCGTAACTGTACCAACTTCTTTCGCCTGATCAATTTTAGAAAAATCAATTAAAAAAGCTGGCTCTTTTATTAACTCTTCAGTTTTCAAGTTAAATCTATAGATGGCCTTATTTCCATCATAGGGTTTTTCTTTTTGAATTGAAGGTAAGTTTTTGCAAGCAATTAAAAGAGAATTGCTTATGCGATCATAACACAATCCTTCAGCATCATTTTTTTGATTGAGAGGGGTTTCGATCTTTACGGCATTTTTATGATTTGTTTCAAAATTTTTAATCTTAAATAAATCTCCATCACTTTTTAGAATATAAGCATCTTTACCCACAATCGCTATATCCTCATAATCACCTTTTTTTCCAAAGTCAAATTCCGAAATAACTTTAGCTTTTTCAATATCAAAGATGTAAATTTTTGCTTCTTCATCCTGAATGCAAGCAATTTTATTTTTACCAAAATAAGATATTCCGGAAATCTCTTTAAGATAGCCGGGCAATTGATAAATAGTATCCGGATTCTTATAATCATAGGAAATAGCAGTCAGTTTTACTGAATTTTTTACAAGCTGTTTCTTTTCTTTTCCAATTAAATCACAAGAAAATATACCGGCAATAAACAAACCCATAATTAGAGTTCGAATTAATTTACTCTGTTTTAGCTTTTGCATTATCATATTATTATTTATCATTATTTTATCAGACAATTTACAGATAAATTCCCAAATCCATCTTTATTTTCAAATGTCCAGCCTTTCTTTTTGAGTATTCGAATAAGTTCTCGATTAAGCATTCCGTGAGCGACTACAACACTTTTTCCATTTTTTTCGGCATGCTCAATTATTTCATCAACAAAAATTTCAAGATTATCCTTCCGCTCTCGGTAGGTTGGTTTCTTGCTAATGCTATTTCCTATCATCCACGATATACGCGACATAGCAAGCCAGGTATTTACCGGTAATCTTATCAATGGTATTCTATTTACGGAATAATCGAATTCCATAAGATTCGTATCAATTCTTCGAATCACTTGCTTATCAAAAAGGATATCGGCCGTTTGAATCGCACGCAATTGTGGACTGCAAAAAATGGCATCTATTTTTTCTGTATTATCAATTTTACTAAGCACCAATTCAGGATCAAATTCCTGAATATCAGATCGATTGTATTCTTCTTTAAAAATCTGCGCGCTCTTTGCATTACTCCATCCCGGCTTTTCAATATCAACATTAGCGTGCCTGATTAAATATATTTTGTGCTGGGCAAAAGAACTTAAGGAAAGGAAAATAAAGCTAAAAAAAAGATAAAATCTAGTCATCTGATTAGAACTGATATTTTAAGTTAAAATTAATAAGATTGTCCTCCTTACTCCCGGCATAGGAGATGGTTATAATTGCCATATCAAATGGTGACATCCAAAAGCCAATTCCATAGCCATCGTGCCAGCGAGTAGAGCTTTCTTCACTATACCAAACACGACCCACATCATTGAATAATAATAAACCTGCGGTACCATTTAAAATGTAAGTATTAAATTGTTTAGCGCGTATTCTAATTTCCGTATTCAGGTAAAAACTAGCATCTCCGTAAAAACGTGTGAGACGATAGCCTCTCAAATTATCATTTTGTCCGAGTTTTGCCGCTTCGTTAAAAACATATTCTCCAAAAACCTTTTCGCCTCCTAGTCTCACTGCATAAACAATACGCGGGCGCTGAGAAAAACTAAAATAAGAAGTCCACTCTCCTACTATTTTTGTAAAATCGGGTGAATCCTCATTCAATCCAACATACTGAGAAAGTTCTGTTTTCAACTGCATCCCTCTTGTTGGAAACATATTGCTTCCAAAAAATGCTACTTCATTTTTGCTGTTCTGCTGAATCATTGTATTCATCTCATACTTAAAACTAAGCCCTGCATAAGCATGTGGTAGCAACGCACTCGGATTGAGATTATTTAAATCAGAATCCGAAATAAAACGATCCGCTGTAGCTTCTACTTCCGTATTTTTATAAGACATTCCAAGCCCGGCTTTATGAATTCCATTTTTGTCGAGTAATTTTACAAAGTTTACTTTTGCAAAATATTCACCCATCCGTACGCGGTAATATTCCTTTTCAGATTTATCAACAAGCCAATTCGTTTCATTTCCCATACCAAAATAATTATTAACATAGGTTGGCGATTTGAAATCGGCTATCAAATCAAATTCTAAACGCTTCAACAAATTCGTTCTTTTCCCTTCAAAATGAAGATTTACAGCACTTGTCGACAATCCATAATTGGCCAGAAATTGATAATTTTTACGATAAAAGCGCGAATACTTATGGATATCGGCACCACCGCCCAAAAATACACCATCATCCTGATTGTATCCAACAAACAAAACCGGATAAAGAACATCATTTTCAAAAACCTCACGATTGTATTTCAGTTCCTCTTTATCATAGTTGTGTTTAATTCGCTTTTTTACAGAATTCGATAAATCAGCCTTGCCAATATCATAGATTGAAATAAATCCAGGGATTTTCTTTTCTTTAAAAGTTACTTCATCCTTATCTCCACCGCCAATTATGCTAAGGTCTATTTTACTTTTATTATTCCCCTTTACAACAAATTTGTCCTTTTTATCAAAACCATATATTCGGATGTTTTTAGTTTCAGAAGCATAAAAAACCCGATTGTATATTTCAGCCCCTTTTTCTTTATTCTTTTTAATATGATAAGCCACTATTTGAATACTTGAATCACTTAACACATTAATATCGAAAATATCTTTTTCATTAGTTCCTGTGATATCCACTTCTTTGGCAAGAGACAAATACAATTGCTTGGCCATAGGTTCCAGATTTTGAAGTCTGGCTTTTAAAACTTCCGCAGTACGATTAGCATAAGGCATCTGGACTTCTTTAGGAAAACTTAACACGGCCTGATTTATATTTTCCGAGCTTAATCGCATTTTAAGTGAATCTATTTGTTCTTGCCAATCCTTCCAACTACTATGTATCAGAAAAGTCTGATCGAAATAACGAGTGATATAGGAATATTGACCCGCAACATCTTCGGTATATTCATCAAACCCCTGAATTTTAGGCATCAGCCATTTTCTTGCAGCTATCCACGGAAATACGCCTTCGTTAACAAAGAAAGCCTGATCACGATCTCGTGGAATAGGTTTATAAATCGTTTTTCCATCATTTTTAAAACTTGCCCAACGCCATTGATCATCGTGTCTGTCCCAATCATTTATAAGAATATCGAATAATCTCGCTCTGAGAATAGCTTGGGAATCAATAAAATGATCTTCATCATAAAAAATCTTTTCAATTACCTCATCCGTAGAAATAATTTCCTTAGAATATCCAAAACTTGCAATTTCGCTTCTATTTTCATCCGGACGTTCTTCGAAAAGGAATAATTTATTGGCAACATCTTTTTGATAAATTCCAAAACGGGGATCATCCGGAATATAAACGATTTCAGGATTTGTATGAAAAATACCCACGCTCTCCGCAAGTTCTGCTACAACCAGAGCGGCATAGGGATTAGATGCAGATATTTGATCTTGAACAATATTTGCAGCTAAAGTATTCTTAAGTTCGAAGGGCAATGCGCCCTCTACTTCTTTTTCAATTGACCGAAGCACATACTGCTTCCCATTTTTATCTTCGAGTCGAAGAGAAAGTGTTTGTTGCCCGCCGCCTCGCTTAAGAACGTGTAAACCCTCTTTTTTTGTTCCGATATCAAATACGGGAGCTTTAATTGGTGTATCCCAGACTTCACGATAATTCTTTCCCATCCAAAAATAAGCCGCCTCAGGTTTATTGTATTTTTCACTTGCTTTAATGAATACACTATCTGATTGTAGTATCTTATCCACTTTGGGTTGAATATCGCTTACAAATTTTTTTTTATAAATTGTTTTTCTAAAAAGTTCTCCATCAATACCAGTGAAAATCAATTCACAGTCTCCATCATCTGAAAAATTTAAGCGACCGTATCCTTTCTCTGCTTTCGAAAATTCAGCTCCTTTTTTACGAACAAATTCAGTTTGTATAATAGAACCTGAAATCAGGTGATGAACATTATCTAATCTGAAATACTGTAAATTCTTATCACCTGCTGAAGCATAAATTACATCAGGATATTTATCCAGAATAGAAAGCATCGCATTTCGAAAGGCTTTAAAATCAGGGTGATGATTATCTTTCCTTGTTCCAAGAATTTTCCTATATAAAGTATAAGGTGCTTCTAAAATACTCCGTTGAAGAGAGAAATAACCATCGCTATTTCCATAACTTTTTAAAGAATGATGCGCTGCAATTACAATGTGTTTTGAAGGATAGTGCCGTCTAATGGCATCTTCAATTTGAACCAACACATCAGCCGTTGATTCTATTCCACACCTATTAAAACGTCTATCGTATTTATGCACCCACCAATGACTATCTATTAAAATCACCACCAAATGCTCATTCAAAACCACTTCTTTGGGCCCAGGACAAGCAGGATCAGGCATAAATGCAAAGCCTTTATAATTTTCCTTTAATTTATCCTCAATATCTTTTATTAATCCCTTTCCTGCTGAGCTTCCGTTGGCCCATTCCTTTTCACCGGGAGCTAATAACAAAGGATGATTGCTGTTTGAGAGCAGCAGGTTTGAAAACTTATTTTCACCAAGATTATAAATATTTCCCAGCATTAAAAATGCAAGCTTATTTGAATTCTGCGCTTCTGATTGCCATTTTTCAAGTAAGTTTTCATCCAAAATACCTTCTGATGTATTACCTGTTAATAGAAGGCTGTATGTATCTGAGAGTTGAGCTTTTAAACCTAGAGTACTTAAGAGTATCAGAATAAGAAATAGCTTACTCGTTAAAAAAGAAAACTTTAATTCTTTATGTATAATTCTGTTAAACATTATATTTATCGTGAGATATTGTTAATTTTTCAGGATCAGAGAGTTTTGGAAGTATATTTTCTTTTTTCCTCTGAAAGCGTTGCATTCGTCTCAGAATCTTATCCAACATTTTCACTGCTTTATCAATATACATTCCTTTATTCAGCATCACGCATTCGGCACGTTGAGCCATAGCAGCATCTGTTATCTCCGATCTGGTAGGCACTCCTTTTTTAGCCAGGCTTTCCAATACTTGAGTTGCCCAAACATCGGGGATATGACCAGCTTCACAAATTCGTAAAATCTCTTCCTGAATACTGGCAAAATTTTTCCAGCCTGTTTCAATTGCTAAATCTCCCCTAGCTATCATCACTCCAATAGGATACGATTGCATTGCTTTTAAAAGAATGCGCGGTAAGTTCCTAAAGCCTTTTTGAGTTTCAATTTTTAAAATAATTCCGAGAGATGTATTGTATTTAATTAATTCATCCATCAATTGCTGAACATCATTTTCATCATTCACAAATGATAAGTTCACGGTATCGGCATTTAATGCAACGAATTCTAAATCTTTCTTGTCTTTTTCTGTTAATCCGCTTACCGTTAGCTTACTCTCTGGTAAATTAATTCCTTTGTCGGCTCTAAGTTTACTTCCAGTTGTACGCGCATAAACAATATTAATGGTTAAACTATCTGAATTTGCCTCTTCAATAATCCCTTCAATCTTTCCATCATCAAAAAAGATAGGTTCTCCTTTTTTTACATCTTTGAATATTTCGGGCAGTGTACAAGAAAGGTGAGCGTATTCCATCAGCTCGCCTTCTTCATTAAAAAGAGTTGATTCACCAGGTTTAGCATCACTATGCAGAAAAAGTTTATCTCCAACAAAAAGAGTTATAAATTGTTCCATTGGCAACAACTCACCCACGTATACTTTATCCTCACCACTTGCTTTCACTCTCTTTATTTTCAGTTCAGTTCCAGTTGAAATATAAGCCGAATCGTAACAAAGGCCCCATTTTCCCTTGCCTTGTTTTTTCTCAATACTTATCTTGCATTGTTTATCACGTGTATCAGTAAAGCAGATGGTATTTCCACGCTTTATTTTATTCAGCAGTAACTCATCAATTGGAATTATAGCATCGGCGGTTTTATCGGGTGATAGAATATCTGGTGGAGCTATCCAAATTTTAGCTGCTTTGGTAACTCTTCCAGTTTGATCGCGTTGTGGTTTAATGTGAATTAGCTTTGGGCCCTCTTTTATGGAACCAGTTCTTAATTTCGGACCACCAAGATCCATCATCACCTTACAGTTCTTTTGCGATGCATTATTTGATCTCTGAATATTGGCTATCATTTTTGCCCAAACTTCAGGTTCATCATGAGCGCAATTAATTCTGGCTGAATTCATCCCTAAACCAATCAATCGATTGACCATTGAATAATCTTCAGCAGCAGTAGATGGCAACGTTACCATTATGCGGGTACGCCTTTTCTTCGATTTATAACCAAAAAGACGCTCCGTATTCTTTCTAATCAGCTTCTCGCTTTTTTTTATAGATATAATCCCCTTTTGCTTTTCAACTACCTTATTTCCACTAAAGTGATTAATAATCGTTTTGATGGTAATCAGGCTTTTCATAACGTGAGCTTCGATATTTGCCAAATTTGGCAAACCCATATATCTTAATTTATCTTGAAGATCGTCTATATCGAAGCTTCTAAAAGCCAAATAATGTGTTAGATTAATAGCACTCTCTCTATAAATTGGAAGAACTTTTGAAATAAAATCATCGTTATCACTCTGAAGGATTTTAGCCTTATTTATAATTGCTTCAATTTGATTACTTATATCCAATAATTTCCCTTGATTCTTCATCACTCAAATTTTTAATTTTTTAAATAAACTTATAACTGTAAGAATACCAATAGAAAAGCAATTACAGAAATCACTATTCCGACCATAAATAAATTATAAGCCCAGCGTAATAATTTGTACTTCCTGGCAAGAACTTTTCCTAAAAAATACTGATCTTTTGCCATCGTTGCATACAAATACTGGTCGTTATCTATCATTTCCTTAATTGCCCTTTCATATTCTTCGAGTTTCATCTTATAAAAATTTCCGAAAAACAACATATTCACTTTCCCTTGCTTAATATCGTCACGAGAAAACTCACCCGAAGAAATATTGGGGCGAGTAGATAATATGGCCAAAATGATAGTGGACAAACTAAATAGAATAAAAATAACGGATGGAATAATAATAGCAGGTTCTTCCTTAAATTTACTTGCAATCGCCACCAGACCTAACGAAATAATTATACCGTTAAGCGAAATCAGAATATTTGATTTATTGTCGGCTATTGCGCTCAAACTAATTTGATTACGAGCTGTAAGCTTAAACATAGAATCCACTCCTCTCGAATATTTTTTATCTTGCGCAGATTTTATTTGTGTTTTTAACTCTCGTTTACTCATACTCTTCTGAATACGTTTTAAATTATTCTCTTTCATACTACTAATCTCTCTTTTACAATAATCAGTATAGAAAGTGTGTGCTTTGAAAAACTGAATAGACTCTTTCTCAAATTCAGTTTTCTTTAAGGTTTTAATACCCTTAGCTTTCAGTTCTTGTCTTAATTTTTCGGCAAACTCGAAATAATATTCCTTGCCCAAATGCATCATATCAGCATCGCATAAAGCTTCAGCAATTTTATTGCTGGCCTTTTGCGGAAAAGTAGTTGCCATAATACATTCCGAGACTAGATTAATTGTTTCTTCATCAATACTTTTCAGCCTTAAAAAATCAGTAGCAATAGCCATGCTTTCTTTTTCGTGACCAAGATATTTTTTGATGTATCCAGTATCATGAAACCAGGCGCTTGTAAGAAGAATATTCATTTCATCAGCATTAAAGTTTTCCTTAGCTCCAATAATTCCAGCATTTTTAACTACCAGAGTTGTGTGATTAACAGTATGATAGGTTAAATTCTTAGATGATTCTTTTAAGATTAGATCATTAACAAATATTTCAATTTCTTTTAATAATTCCGAATCAATTCTATTTTTTTCCATTACTAAAGGGGTTTTTCTTTTTTCAAATCAACGAATTTAAAAAGCGAAATTAGCTTTTCACTACCTTTTACTTTTGATTTTTCAATCCATTCAAATGTGTTTTGTGTATTTTTATTTAGCTGATTATAAACTTCTTCGGATATTAATAAACTGGTATTGTATTTCTTATTCAACTGTTCAATACGCGAAGCCATAATAACTACTTTGCCTGTAATAGAGTATTGCTTACGGCTGGATGAACCAATATTTCCCGTAACAGCCTCATCATAATGTAAGCCAATACCGATGCGCGTTTCAGGAATATTTCCATTTTGATACTCGGTATTAATTTTGTCGATAATTTCAAGTGCAGTTTCAGTTGCAAGTTGACTGCTGTTCCCAACAGTTACTGGTGCACCAAATGTGGCCATAAAACCATCACCTAGAAACTGATTTATGACGCCGTAATGAGATTCTACACTTTCAATCATAAAACCGAATAGTTTATTTAGATAGGAAACAACCTCTTCGGGTTGATGATGATCGACAAAGGAAGTAAATTGCCTGATATCCAGAAACATTACACAAACATTTTTCCGTACTCCAGTCAATTCCTTTCTGTTTTCCAGAATACTATTCGCTATTTGTTGGGAAATTTGCTGTCCAAACAAACCGATAACTTCATTTTTCTCATTCATTGTACGAAAGGAAATATCCATCTTCTTTCTAATTAAATCCGCAACAAAACCTGAAGCAATTCCAGCAATTACTAAAATTAAACCTTGTCCGAGATATTGCATTCCAGTCAAATCAGGATGGGCACTATCAATCGGATAAGTACCATAATACGTTGAATAATATATAGAAATACCAATATACTCTATAGCAGCCAAGGCACCAGTAAAAACGGAAAGTTTAAAATCCAAACGAAAAGTAGAAAGTGCGATAAAAATAAAATAGGTTAATGTCGCTGGCGATTGAAGAATGGTAGTTTGATTTGAGTATTCCACAATAAATACCAGGAGTAAACTTAGCAAAGTAACTTCTGAGAATCCATTTATAAAACTAAAAAGGTGTGAATTTTGAAGAAAGTTTTCTGGTTTTTTCCCAACAAAATAGTGAATTAAAGATTCGTAAACAATAAGTACAAATGTGAAAATTAAAATCGCATAGATAGCAATATTGGATTCAAACATCTGTAAATACTCTTCGCTGTAGAAGAAATAGATAACCAATAAGAAAACAGCTTCAAGACCTAAAAGACCAATAAGTATTATAGCCCTAAGGCGCTCACTTTTAGTTATTTCGATATTAAATGCCTCCTTAACCGACAATAATTCTGGTTTCCCCTTTTGCATTTATCTTTTACTTTAAATCAATATTAATTATGTATACAAAACACTAAATTAATATCTTAATGTTGCTATAATGATTTCTCAAATTGATAATCTTTAAATCTAATTTTGAAAAAAATACTATATAATACAGGTACAAAAAGCAATGTGATTATAGTTCCAAAGAAAAGGCCAAACATAATAGCCAAGGCTAAAGGTTGCCACAATAATCCTCCACTAATCAACAGGGGTAGCATACCTAGTGATGTAGTAAGCGTAGTTAATATTATTGGTCTAAATCTATGCTTAGCAGCATAAATAACTGCATTTTGCATAGAAAGTGAAGGATCTTCATTTTTCTCCACATCAATTCTATCAATCAGAATAATGGCATTGTTCACTACAATTCCTGCTAAAGCAATTATCCCAAGTATGCCAAAAAAACTAACAAATGATTGGCCAACATACCAGCCAATAACAACACCAATTATGCCTAATGGAATTGTGGTCATAACAATTATAGATCTTCGGATTGAATTGAATTGAAGAACGAGCAACAACAATATAAGGCTGAATGATAAAGGTAACCAATCTACAATTGCGCCTAAATTATCACTGGTATCTTCATCTTCGCCGCCAAATTCATAATCATAATCACTCTCCCAGGTCATTTTCTGCTTGTCCATCCACGGACCTATGGCCGTAAAAATATCATTTGCATTATATCCGGTTTGCAAATAAGCACCTACCGTCATGGTTCTGTTTAGATCTTTTCTAATAATTTTTGAGAATTGCCAATCTATTTGTACGTCAGCAACTTGCGTTAGCTGTACACTTTGACGTGACATGGGAGAATAAATATTAAAACTTTCTATCGACTTAATATCATGTTCACCACTGTTTC
>JAQIBR010000055.1 GCA_027858955.1 Bacteroidales bacterium | reverse complement strand
GATTACACTATCAGCGGTGAAATATTGGCCTATTTAGGAGTAAAAAAAGTTAAGTTGATGACAAATAATCCTGATAAAGTAACAGCTCTCAATCAATATGGAATCGATGTTGTTGAGCGTGTGCATATTGAGATGAATCATCATGAAAAGAATCATTTTTACATGGCAACAAAAGCTATTAAAATGGGTCATCTTTTAAATGGAATTACAATTGAAAAACAATAATAAAAAACATACTCATGAAAATATTAGAAGGAAAACTGAATGCCGGAAATCATAAATTCGGAATTATTATTGGTCGCTTTAACGAATTTATTGGAAGCAAACTTTTAGACGGAGCACTTGATGCCTTAAAAAGACATGGCACTTCTGAAGAGAATATCGAAATTGCATGGTCTCCCGGTGCTTTTGAAATTCCTCTTATCGCAAAAAAAATGTCTAAATCGAAGAAATATGATGCCATTATTTGTCTGGGAGCAGTTATTCGCGGAGCTACGCCTCATTTCGATTATGTGTCTGCCGAAGTTTCAAAAGGCATTGCGCATGTGTCGTTGGAAACTGAAATTCCTGTAATATTCGGTATTTTAACTACCGACAGCATTGAACAAGCTATTGAACGCGCAGGAACCAAATCTGGTAACAAAGGATTTGATGTTGCCGTAACGGCAATTGAAATGATTAATTTATTGAAAACTATTGAAGAATAATCTACTTTTTTCGGCATAGTCAAATCAAAAATAATCTATCTTTGAACCTCAATATATATTAAAATAAAAAAACATGGCACTAGAATTAACCGATGCAAATTTTGATGAAATAGTCTTAAAATCAGACAAGCCCGTAATTGTTGACTTTTGGGCAGTTTGGTGTGGCCCTTGTCGTATGGTTGGACCTATCGTAGTAGAAATTGGAGAAGATTACAAAGAACAGGCGATCGTTGGTAAATTAGATGTTGACAACAATCCGGGAATTGCTCAACGCTTTGGCATTCGCAATATACCGACTATTTTATTCTTTAAAAATGGAGAAGTTGTTGATAAGCAAGTAGGTTCTGTTCCTAAGCAAGTATTGGTAGGGAAATTAGAACAACTTCTGTAAAAAGACTCTTTTATAAACAGCTAGCCGATAAGAATTCGAATTTTTATCGGTTTTTTTATGCGTTTAGGTTGCCACTAATTTACCATATTCGGAGTGCGGCTTGGAGTCGCGCCCCGAATCGCAAAAAAACCTCCAGAATAAATTCTGAAGGCCAAACTGAGCGGGAGACGAGGCTCGAACTCGCCACCTAAAGCTTGGAAGGCTTTCGCTCTACCAAATGAGCTACTCCCGCTATAATAATTCAACTTTTTTGTGGGGAGAGGAGGATTACTCGCTTCGCTCGTGAGACTTCGTGTTCGAACCTCCGAAGGCTTAGCCAACAGATTTACAGTCTGCCCCGTTTAACCGCTCTGGAATCTCCCCAATAAAAAGAGCCGATGGAGGGATTCGAACCCCCGGCCAGCTGATTACAAATCAGCTGCTCTGGCCAACTGAGCTACATCGGCAAAATGCTTAAGAACTTTTTTTACTTGAGCCGTGCAAAAATAGATAAGATTTTTATATACGCAAGGCTTTTTTAGAAAATTATTCCTAGACAAAAATCCCATAGAAAAAAATCAAAACAACTACCAGCAAAGCCTTTCGGGCTGTTAAAAATTATTAATTAATTTTGGCTTTATTGCAATATGAGTAGAGATAATTTATTTTTGAATTTTAAACGATTTAATTCACTTTAAACTAAGCGGAGTCTTTTTGATCTAAAAAAATCAATTATCTTTACAAGATAAATTAAAAATCAGCCTTTTAATTAAAATACTGATATTCAATATATTTTATAACCTGAAGAAACGAATAAAAATGAAAAAACACAAGATTCAATTGAAGCTTACCCAATGGAGTAAACTTATTGCTTTAGTTCTTGTTTTTACTGTTGCACTTGGAGGAAGCTCATGTAAAAGTAAGAAAAAAATTGCAGCTGAAAAAGCGGCCATCGAATTAGCAAATAAAATTGCACTAGCTAAAGCCAGTTTGTTCGATTTATTACGAGATGACAATCCCAAAACCTATGAAGAAAAAATTGCTGAACTAAAACGTATTAAGGATATGCAACTTCGCAATTATGAAATAGAACAATTGATTGATCAGGTAGAACCCATGTTAGCCGCTGAATATCAAGAACTACTGCGTAAACAAGAAGCTGAAAGGAAAAGACAAGACGCAGAATTAATTCGAATAAAAAAGCAAGCTGAACTTGATAATATCAATGCTCATTTTATTAGCATTGCACAAGCTGAAAATGACTTGGAAGCTAATTTAAGAATTCAACAAACATTAACTTATTATGCTTCACCTAATGTCCCAGTTTTATTGATCATTAATATCTATGGTGACAGCCAAAAAGATTATGACAAGCCCACGACTATAGAACATTACCTAAATTATTTGAAAGATGTTAAAACATACTCTCGCCAAATTGAGAGTATCAAGCTTGACGTAAATCATAAAATTATTGAAATCGAGTTAATCAAAAAATAAGACATCCTAACATGAAACGTCCTTTTCAGATTTCTTTGCGATGCAGTAGAATGATCCGCCAGTTGGCGAATGGATGTTCCTCCTAACCAAAACATAAAATCAGAAACAGATGAAACTAAAATTTATCATACTTACAATCATCGGGCTTTTTAGCTTAAGCTCGATTGCACAGGAAGAAATAAGTCCTGAAAGAAAACAAGCTATCGATTCTCTGGCACTTGAAAAGGTTAAGGATTTGAGTAAATATATTAGCATTATCGGAAATAAGGAAACTAGTTTTTCTGAAGCCAACCGTGTTATTGAACGTACATTGGAACTTTTTGATGACAATAGTCAAATAGGCGTTTCTTCTCTTTACAGAAAAGAAGTGAAATACTATCCTGTAAGAAAATATTTAAACCGATTAATGGCTTTGAATTACGACAAAGTTAATATCAAATGGTATAATATTCAATATATTAGCGATTTAGAGCGTCAGCCCGACGGAACTTTTGTTGGTGTTATTACCATTTATCAACGTTTTGAAGGAATGCAAGGTGATGATCTGAAATATGTTGATACCACAAAAAAAGACATAACGATTTATGTTAAACGAAAAGAAACCATAATTGGAGGTAGAACAATTGGTTTTTGGGATGTTATTTTAGGCGATATACGCGTTGCAGAAACAAGCAAAAACTAATTATTACTTGTCTACACTGAAGATTTTAATATTCAGTAGAGAATACATCTAAATCCGACAAAATGAAAGCAAGACTGCTTTTACTTCTTTTCCTTTTAAGTTGTTTTGGCATCTTAAAATCACAAATTGTCGATGATTTTTTAGGCGATGAAGGTTTGTTTTATTCTGAAACTAAACAGATAAATCAGTTCTTCCGGCGGTTTAATAATGAAGAAGCTCCTGACGGTATTCGCTATTACAAACGCGATAAAGAATACCGAAATCCTGCTACTCGCGAAAAATATCTTGATATGCTTTTCAATTTGCAAAATAGTGCGCTCACCGAAAGTTTGCGCAATATTTTTAAAGCAGATGTAATAAACAAAGATAGTAGTCGTTTTTTAAACTTCCATTCCGATGGGTGGTTTGCCGAAGTTAAAACCCGCTTTTCTTATAAAGGGGAAGATAAGTTTGTTACTTTTTTTCTTGAATTAGAGCAAGAAAATATGGGTTATAAATGGGTAATAACCAATGTTTATTTCGAGCCTTTTGCAGAAGTGTTTTTTGAAAAGAAATCGGATAGCAGTAAATTTTTACATCCTATGAGTCATGAAATTGATTTTATGAATCTTATTAGAGTATTTAACAATCAAACCTATATCGATAACTATACACTTAAAAGCTTTCAAGCAGATTTCTTAACTTTGTTTTTGTATGAGTTTAAACAAGGTTATTTTGAATTTAAATATGTTGAAGATTTAAAATTTCATTTTTTCCAAATCCCGGGATGGTACTTTGAAATTGAACAATTTGTACGTTCCGATTATAATAGCGGATGGCTTATTTCTAAACTAACCAAGATAAGCCAAGAAGAAAAATCGATACTTTTAAAATATATCTATCACAATTAAAATGAGGAGTTTAATCGTATTTTTAAGTGTGTTATTAACATTGAGCTGTTTTGCTCAAGATCTCAGCAGATCAGAAGTAACCGATTTCACAAAGGATGGCCAGGAACTTATCTCCTATCTCGAATTTACTTTAAATGCTATTGGCGATAATGAACTTTCTCCAAAAGAAAAAGACATTATTATAAGCGAATCGTTTCTAAAGATGTTTCGTGATGAAAACGTACAAATCGAGGACGATTTAGATGTGAGCCGTGAAGCAGTTACCAATAAAGATGTTCAAGCTTATTTTAAAGATGTGGATTTTTTCTTTAGATATGCCAATTTCACTTTTAATGTGCTTTCTATTGATCTTCAGATAGATGAAAATGGCAGCCCTTTTCTATTATGCAATGTATTGAGAACTTTAAAAGCAATCGATTTCAATGGCGATACGATTGAAAACGATCAGCAACGCTTTATTGAAATAGAACTCAACAGCGATAAAAGAGATCTGAAAATCGCAAGTATATACACCACCAAACTTAATGAAAATGAAGAGAACATTCGCTGGTGGAATCTCTTGCCCAAAGCTTGGAGAGCTATTTTAGGGTCAAATACTTTTGTTTCAGATTCTTTGGCTTTTTCATCAATAATGATTTTAGATGAAAATTACATTATTCTATATCCCATGGAAACAAATAAAGAGAGCCTTAAGAATGATACCAAATCATTTCTATTTGACGATGATGAGACTTTTGACTACAATTTAGTATTCAATTATGATACAATTTGGGTAAATGATTCAAGCAAGTTTGAACTAAAAGAATCTTTGTTTAAAACATTAAATCATATCATGGAAATTACGGACTTAAACATATCTGGGAATTCCGAAATTACTGATTTGAAACCGCTAAGTCGATTGAACAATTTGCGTACTTTAGATGTTTCTTTTACACAAATTCAAGATATTTTTCCTGTTAGAAATCTAACTAAATTACATAATCTTAATTGCTCCAATACCTTAATTAATTCTGTGGATGCTTTGATTTATTCCATGGAACTAACCATTCTAAACATTTCTAACACGAATATTTACAGCATTGAATCTCTTGCAAATCTTGGTAATTTAAAAATCCTCGACATATCGAATACAGTAATCGATAATCTGGAAGCAATCAGTGGAATGCCGTTTCTTGAAGACTTAAAAATGCGCAAAACGCGTATTACTGATTTTGCACCATTAAACGCTTTATCATCACTCAATTACCTCGATTTAAGTGATAACCAACAATTGAAATCGCTTGAAGCATTAAGTCACCTGAAGCAATTAAAAGTAATATATTTCAATAACACTAAGGTTAAGGATTTATCACCCCTATCAACTTTATCGAATTTAGAAACCATTTATTGCGAAAACTCTGAAATTGAAAGCTTATTAGGCTTGGAGTTATTGCCAAATTTAAAAAAGATCTATTGCGATAATAGTTTGCTTGGAAGGCAAAAAGCTATTGATTTTATGAAAGAGCACCCGCATATTTTAGTTGTTTATGAAAGCAAACAACTGCAAATGTGGTGGAACGAATTACCTGAAGCATGGAAATCTGTTTTTTCTGAAATAGCAGAACCAGATGCTATTCCTACAAAAGAGCAATTACACGAAATAACCACTATTAAAGAAATTAACGTGGCTGGCAATGCCTGGATTACTAGTTTGATTCCATTAGATAAGTTGAAAAATCTACAGAGATTAAATGTAGCAGAAACATCAATTAATGACCTTGATGGTATTAGCGAAGCTAGAGAGATGCGTATTTTAGACATTTCGAATACAGCTGTTCAAAGGCTTTATGCTATTGAAAACCTAAACTTAATTGAGGAATTGTTAATATCCTATTGCCCCGTAAAAGATTTAAATCCTTTACGCGGAATGGTTAATCTCAAAAGTCTTAATATTGATAATACACTGGTTGATAATTTATCATCTCTCGAAGAATTACAAAACCTTCGCAATATATTTGCTGATAACACGAATATTGATCAACAAGTATTTGAAGATTTTATTGAGTTAAAAAAAGACATTTTATTGGTGTATAAAAGCGCTAAATTAATAATATGGTGGGAAAACTTATCATCGTCATGGAAAACCGTATTTCAGAATCATATGCGTTGGACAGCTAGACCAAAAACTGAAGATTTACATAAATTACTTCAAATTCAATCTCTTGAAATAACAGAAAACAGAGCGATTACCGAATTGAATCCTGTAGATAAATTAAGTCATCTAAGAAAATTAAAAGTTAATGATACAAAGATTACCGATGTATCTCCCCTGAGAAACCTTAAATATTTGAAAGAAGTTGACTTATCGAGAAACCCAATTACAGATTTAACATCTTTGCAGTTTCTTACTAACTTGGAGTTTCTATATTTAAATAATATGCCCATTGATAATTTAGATTGGCTATTTAGTTTATCACAAATTAAAATTTTAGATATTTCAGGAACGGAAATTAAAAAACTGAAAGGATTAAATAATTTTAAACAATTAGAACAACTGATTGCATATAATACCAAGATTAACAAAATTAAACCATTAGAAAATCTGCCCAATTTAAACCTATTAAAGATTTACAATACTAGAGTATCATCTAGAAGAGTACAACGCTTCAAGCAAAAAAATCCCAAATGTGAAATTGATTATTATTAATCTATAATTTTTTTGTTGATATCCCATACCCTTTCAATAATTCTAATTTAAATATTTATATTATATTTACTTGATTTACTGTGTTTTAAAGTATTCTAGTACTTTTTTAACAATATTATTATATTTTTTTTACTACTTTGTATTGCATAGTACTAATAAATTACTTATATTTGCCCAATCAATACAAATATAAAACAATGAGCGAAGAAAAAATCGAATCTACAAGTATTGGAACTCAAATGCGCAAAGGTGTATTAGAGCTTTGCACTTTGGCCATTATTTCAAAGAAAGATGCCTATGCATCGGATATTATCGATACCCTTAAGAAATCTGATTTAATTGTGGTTGAAGGAACGCTATATCCTATGCTAACGCGTTTAAAAAACGAAAGCATGTTGAGTTACCGATGGGAAGAATCCACATCAGGACCACCAAGAAAATATTATCAATTAACATCTGAAGGCATTGATATGCTTTCCCGATTAAAACAAAATTGGGAAGATCTAACCAGAGCCGTTAATAGCATCATACATTAATTTATAAAACCGGTCAAAATGAAAAAGACATTTTCAATAAACATAAACGGATTGCTTTTTAATATAGATGAAGACGCATTCGAGAAATTAAACAATTATATAAAAACGCTTAAAAAGCATTTTAAAAACACTGAAGGTGGAGACGATATTGTAGATGATATTGAAGCTCGAATAGCTGAAATCCTGAAAACACGATTAAAAGATTTACAGCAAATAGTCTCAATAAACGATGTAGACTTCATTATTGAAACTTTAGGTCAGCCTTTTGAGATGGATGAGGAAAATGAAACAACCTCAGCAAGAACAAATAAACGATCACATTCCAAAAAACGTATTTTCCGCGATCCCGATAATCAGATTTTTGGAGGAGTTTCATCAGGACTGGCAGCATATTTCAATATTGATCCTGTTATAGTCCGATTGCTTTTTGTCGTGTCGATTTTAATTGGCGGCGTTGGTATTATAATATACACAACACTTTGGATTCTAACTCCGTATGCGTCAACAACTGCTGAAAAAATTGAAATGGAAGGCGAAAAAGTGGATATCCGAAGCATAGAGAAAAAGGTACGTGAAGAACTAGAAATACTAAAAGTCAGATTTCAAGACTTTTCAAACGAAGCAGGCGATGTTATGAAAAAAAAAAGAAAGGATTCAGCCAATGGATTGAATCAGTTCGGTCTTTTTCTCTTTAGCGCATTTAGAGTCTTTTTTAGGGCTATTGCTATAATAATTGGGATTGCTTTCTTGGCTATTGGCATTGCCTTAAGTATTGCATTGGCAGCGACTTATTTAGGAATAACACCTACAATTCACTTTGATGAATTCAGTATAGGCTCAGTATCCTTGCCAGCCTTTTTAAACAATTACATCATTACCACTCCCTATCAATTAATCTTTAACATTGCATTATTTTTGGTTTTGTTTATCCCCATAGTGGGCATAATATTTAGTGCGATTCGTTTGATTTTTAATCTTGGAAGACAAAAAATACTTGGCGTAAGCGCTACCGTTATTTGGTTTGTAGCTTTATTTGTAGCCATACCTCTATCCCTTAAAACAATGGAACAATTTAAAACAGAAAGCAAACAAATTGTTGTAAATACTTTAGATTCTATCCAAAGCGACACCTTAAACCTGACCGTATTTAACCAACAGTTTTATAAAGAATTGCAACAAAATTCTTCCGGGTCAATCTATTTTGAAGACGAAGAATTAATGCTAAGTTCCGATGAGAATTTTTATGGTAATTCGGGACTTAATTTAGGCAAAGCCGATGGCGAAAACTTTGAATTGATAATTCGCACAAGTGTCAGAGGTAAAAACATATCGGAAGCCAAAGGACGGCTAAATAATATTAAATATCATTTCGAATTGGAAGATAATACATTAGAAATCGACCCTTATTTCACATTAGTTCTTAATGAGAAGTGGCGTAATCAAGAAGTCACTTTTGAAATAAATATTCCTGAAGGAAAAACATTATTTATAGAGAAAGAAGTGAAAAATTATTTCCAATGGAAATATTGGCATCATAGCCGAAGAAGTATGGCAGAAAATTATTGGTTGATGACTGATGACGGTTTTATTAAATCTGAATAATACCGATTAGTCAACTAAATGCCGCATATTTTCACTTCGTTCAATTTGCGGTTTTGTTGATCTATCGGCATTAACCATTGTAAATTCAAAATTTGCTATGCGGCATTTTGAACTAC
>JAQIBR010000249.1 GCA_027858955.1 Bacteroidales bacterium | reverse complement strand
CTTAGGTGAATAATACATACGAATAATAATACCATAAAACATTGATATTGTCGGCATAAATAATTACACCTCCTTTATAAGGTGATTTTAAAACATGTAGATCAGTGAGTGCACAACGTTCACATCACCAGCAGAAAAAAATGGGGTGGCTGGAGCGTAGCGGAAGCCGCGCCGCTTTTTGCTGTCTGCGTGCATGTGATTGTTATATTGCGTTTTCATGCTACTACAGTTCAATGCTTACTGGGTCTGCATATAGCTTTTCTGATTTCCAAAGTTCAACAGGATTAATAATTTCTCTGATTTTTGGTTGCTTTTTACCAGCATTTGAAACAATCAATATCCTATACATATCCCCTTTCTTGGAGTTGTGTAATTGTTTTGCCCAATTCCATTGTGTACCAGATACTTGAAATAACTGTGGTGATTCATCCGTTTTGCTTTTGACTTCATAGTAAGCAATATCTGCCCCATTATTCCGTATGACAAAATCATAACCTTTTCCAATATTTCCGCTTTTGTTAAGCCAAACCACTTCATTTGAAGGATACTTTTTCTCTAAATAAATATTGGCCACCGACTCACCCCAGTCTCCAATTGCTTTGCAATCGCGTTGCTTCACAGGGTTATTAGTATCCTCCTCTGAATCTATAGAGCCCTCTGTGTTCCCTGGGTTTATTTCTTCTGTCGTGGTTTGACCCGATAAATCCTCCGGCTTTCGTTTTCCCAAATCAGCTTCGTCTTCAATTGGGGTTGCATCGTCAGGATTAATTTCTGGAGTCCAGTCTGTTTCATCCTTACCCTCGTTAGAATCCTTTATTTGTTCCTTTTTCCATTTTTCAAACTCATCAAATTCTTCTTTGTTTATTGCTTTTAATCCTGTCTCTTCTTCAAATTCTGAAACTTTATCCAGCTTTAATCCAAGAACTTTAACCAGTTTTTCAATATTGTCATGGTCTTTGTTATAGTCGTCGTTTAAATCATTAAGCAAAATTTCTGAGAATGGCTGCTTAATTAGGATTGATTCTTTGTTATATAGCCAATATTTTTCTTTTAAGGAATGCAAAACTGATGAATTTTCAATCTCTCCTATTTTGAATTCCTCGTATAGGTAAGTTTTTCTTTTTGTTCGCCCACAGAGCCTATTGGGGTTGTTAGTCAATAACAATTGCCACAAAAAAGTAGAACGACTTTTATTTATATTCTCAAGCGAATATTCTAATCCGGTAATTGTAATATTTGGATTAAACCCCTCTATGCGTTGAACATACCTACTATCTTTTTTTGAAACAGGGTCTTCTTCTGCAATAATTTTTAGATTGTCATCGACATCAAGGCATTTAAAAAAGTCTTTGACTTCTTTAGTTATCTCTAAACCAATATGAACTAAATAAATTGTTTCATTTGTGCCGCCATCAAACCATCCCGACAATATTTTTGAATTAAAATAGACATTTGTAGTCTTCAGTTTTTGGAAAGAAATATCATCAACTTGATTTTTACAACGTACAAACCAGCATGAATTCAACAAATCAGAAATTTCTTTTTTTTGATACTCATTAGAGTCAGCCCAAATGACTAAGACTGATTTAACATCTTCTATATACGCATCTTTATCTATTAGCTTGCCTTGATATTTTGGAATAATAAATTCCTTGATTTCTGCTATCTTATTTGGCACCACAAGACCAAGACTTGTTAAGAACTCATTTGATTCTTCAATATCCACCAAAGCTTTTTTAACAGTTTTAAACTTTGATTCTCCTTTTGATGGTAGATAAACCTGTATATCGCCTGAATCATTTTCAGGGCTAATATGCGAGCCATCTTCCAATCTAATAATTGGGCGTTCACGCAGAATCCCTTTTTTTTGATAGCCTGCACCAACTCTATACAGTGCTTTATTTTTTGTAATACTTGAATAAAAATCCACAACCCAACTATCAGACTTGCCTTTGATAAATTCTTCGGTAATTTCCGAACAAAATTTTTGCATTGTAATTTCTGGTATACCTAACTCTCCAGTCAAATAATCCCTTAATATTCTTGTTTTATCATATGTAATATCGGTACTTAGCCAAGAGTTTCTGTCAAAAAGTCGTGAACAATCTGTATCTTCCAACAGATTTGTTAATTCTTTTTCCCTTGCCAGTATGGTGTTGCCTGCATTTTCATAATTGCCGGTTGTTGTGGGCAATAGTGAATCATTTACAAATATCAATTTAACTTGATGGAATGCAGAACTATATAAGGAGTGTTCATTTTCGGAATCAATAGGTAGCATTGATAGAACCTTAACATTCAATAACCCACTGTTTTTTAGTCCTATTATGCTTTCCGCTACGAGAGCGGATAATGCCGTTGTAATAAGCCGATTTTGACTATCATCGAAAGGTATCGACTCTCTACTGGGAGTTGTTTTATATGGGGCATGAACTAAAAATTTAAATCCTGTTCTTTCATTTGTAGGAAAGAATACAAATAATTTTGAACCATGTACTGGGACTACTGTTCTGTCGCTACTTAATTGATAAGCAACTACAATATTAAGTTTTGTATCATCTACTTCAATATTTTTTGTGAACAAAAAATATTCTATCAGGCTATCTTCTTTATTAACCTGTGAGATCAAGCTTGCCTTGTTGCCGTCAATTTCTGACAAATAATGACCACTATCAGATTCCGTCTTCCATTGAATTTCCTTAATGTTACGCAGAAATAATAATGACTCTGACTCTAATGCTTGCAGGCGATAAGAAATTTGTTTATAAGCATTATCGATTGAAATATCTGGATGATTAAATGGTAAGATAATTTCCGTAAATTTTCTTTCAACATATGTTGGTTCTATTTCTTCTGGTACAATAAAATCAATAATTTTAAAATTATAATCACCAGAGTGAATACTTGGTGACTTTGTGATCGCAAAAACTGATTTAAAGCCAGCCCCGAATGTTCCTATTGAGTTAACATCATCTTTTTTTGTTGATGATCCAACAGTTGTTATTGAATCAACATCATTAAAATCAAAAAGTTTTTTGCCATTATGTGTGATTAACAATGATTTTGATGTTAATCGAAATATAACTTCTGACGCACCCGCATCATCAGCATTTTGTAAAATCTCATAAATAAAATGAGATGGATCGGAATATAGGCCAGCAATAATTTCATGTGAATTATCGTTATTTTCACGGCATGACTGAATATGCTCACGTCTCTTGTTTGTTAAATGTAATAATTCCATATTATTTAAAACCTTTGGTGATGTACTTGGTCTTGAGCAATATAACGTTTTGCTCACTTGCTTTACGGAGCGTAGCGGAGTAAAAATCCAGTGCAGTGATTTGTTATACATTTATTTTGTGCGTGTTATTTATTGTTCTTCACCAGCTTTTAATAATTCATTTAAAATTTCTTCCGACCAATTAGTTTCAATGCCTTTTTTCTTTCTTACATCAATAATTAATTTGATATTATTTGCAGTTGTTTTGGGTTCCCATTTTTCTCTTATTGAAGCAAGAGCATTTTCCAATGAGTCCATTGCTTTATCCTGATTATTAGACAAAATATTAAGTTCTAATAAGGTGGCATAATCCCAATAATCGGGATGTTTTGAAGATATTCTTCTTTCTACAGAATATAGGACAACAGGCAATAACTGAGATTGACGTTTGTCTATTGGGTCAGTCATTTCCATAAGAGTTACAGCATTGATACCTGGATAAGCATCTCGCCAATCTGCCTGAAAACCCTCAAGATAACATTCAATTGATTTTTTTAAAAACCCTCTGGCTTTTATAGTTTTATTGTTTTTCTCATATTTCTGCCACAAATCTTTATAAACACGACCAAGTATTCCATTTGTTTCACTACTTGTTCCATATTTTTCAATAACATCCTTAAGAATTGCCTCTGCTTTTTCATGGTTTTCTATACGATTGTATGCAAACCCTAATTGTTCTTTAACTAAAACTACTTCGGCTAAAATTGGAGACATTTTATTGACTAAATTTATCATTGCATTCCAGTCTTCTACCGAACGATACGAAAGAAATAAATCGATAATAACAGCCGGGTCAACATCAATTAGATTACCTAGATCTTTTTCAATATCATGAATTGCTTCCTTACCATCACTGCGTGCCTTTTCTAATTTATCTTTAAATAAATTAGAATAATCAACCGAATCCCTAAAAGTATCTGTTTTTAACCTGTCAATTTCCATTCGTGGCATATTTGTTATTAATTGATACACAGGGCTATCGTCAGATGGTGTTCTACAATCATTTAATCGATTTTCAATAAGTGCTATTGAATTATCAATGTCGATGGGTAAACCATTAGAATCAATTTGATATGGTAAACCATTCAATGGAGCAACATCGAAGGGTAAACGCATACCTTTTACAAAAGTTAAAATCGTGCTATGAGGCCTAATACCGTGCCGTATACCTAATTCATAAAACACATTTGCATTTGCAGTTGTCAAATCAGCTATTGCGTAATCGCATAGCATCAAACGTTCAAACATTGGCTTATGAATTATACCACCAATAATTTCTTCATCTGCTCTTATTGGTGTTAAATTAGCTTTGATAACAGCCGGTTTTATTATTTTGTTATAAATTTCATCAAACTCAACGGTCTTGCCACTTTCGTCAGTTTTTGTGCCAAAAGGCATTAGTATAAAACAGAAAGGTTTCATATGGTTGCTAATTCCTGTAAGCGTTCTTCGCTCCATGAATACAGAAAAATATCATTATCCTCTAAGGCTTTTGGTTTTTTACCATCTGTACCCTTTAACCGAATTGCATAAACGGGCTTTCCATTAGCAATAGTCATTTCTACCTCATCTTTTACCCACTTACTCTTATGTGTCTTTTCTCCAACAAAAACAATTGTCCGGGATGTACCAGTCATTGCTTTAGTTATTGCTTGTCTAATTACTGAATCATCTTCAGTATTCCATCTTTTAAGAAGGTCTTTTACTCTAAAATTCAAATTTGTATAATTTGGATTTACTGCTCGTCCCTTAATTGTAAGGACAACTTCTCTGTCTGCTTCTGTAAAACTAAAAAACACTACATTTGCCATAATAATCTCCTTTTCGATAATTGTTTAATTCTTAATTGCCATCCATTAGATTGCCATCCTTTTGTATAATGTATGTTTCGCGCAGTTAGGTTAAAATCTTCCTATTAGATTTGATTTTTCATCTATAATTGTACATACCCTTAGATGATAAAAAATTCAAGAAAAGGAAAATTTAACCATGTT
>JAQIBR010000139.1 GCA_027858955.1 Bacteroidales bacterium | reverse complement strand
CTTGAAATAGCATTTATATATATTAATAGTTTATTCCTGCCTTTTTCGCTGATTTTACATGAAGTTTGAGGGTAATTTCCCTTGAATTTTTTTGTGACTTCAATGTATCCGGCAGCATTCAATTTTTGTATTTGCACGCTTAGGTTACCCGAACTCGCTCCGGTTTGCTTTTTAAGATAGCTAAACTCAGCCTTTTCAACTTGAGCCAGAGTAGAAATTATTGCTAATCTAAGCTGTGAATGAAGAAGAGGATCGAGATCTTTATACATCTTCATCTGTTTTTATGACCTTTAATAGATAGCCGGGAAAAAGATAGCCCAAAGCCACTGCTGCTGCGAAAACCAATAGTTGTTCTAATCCACTAACATAAATAGATATTATAGATGCGGCTAAAAAGATTATACTGCCAAAAATTAAAGGTTTATATCTTACTATTGCTCCGGATACAAAAGTCGCCAAAGCAGTTATTGCAAGAATAAATGGTGTTGGGTAAGAATTTACTTTAAAAGAAAGGAAAACCATTAATCCCATAATTATTCCGGAGCCTAACCAAAGGATGGAAATAAAACGGTCGATATGAGTAACAACTTTCTCTCTTTTTGTTGATCTTGAATTTTTTATGCGCAGTATTATTGCTGCTGAGACAAGGAAAATCGTCCACGCAAGAAGGCTTTTCCACCATGTTCCAGCATAAGCTTCTGCTTGAATATAATACCTTAATACAAAATAATTAGTTAAACTCGCTAAAATAAGCGTCCAGCCCCATAGCAAATAATAAAAACTTGCTTCACGCATATTTTTACGTGAGTTGGCAATCGATTTCTGAATAATCTTAAAGCTTTCTTCAATTGTCATTTTGTTTTCCATAATATTATTTTTATATGAATAAGGCACAAATATAAATAAGTTTATAACATAAACCAAATATTATTTGATATTTCTCCAAAATTCTTGAAATTTAAAATGGAAGAATTATCTTATTTAGGAATTTGCTTATATTTGCCAACGTTAAATTTAGAAGATGATTAAAAAGTTTATCGCTTTGTTTTTTATTTTGCTCGCCGGAGGTGTATTTCTGGCTCATACTGCTATTCCTCATCATCATCATCAGGAAAAAATTTATCGATTACGCTCTGCTGATCATGCATGTAGTGGAGAGTATGAACATTCATCGTCAGATCATAAGCATAATGCAACAGATACTAATGACTGTTTTGTTTTGGAACAGGTTTTTACCCTCCCTTCTAATCAGTTAAAGCTGGATATTAAATCTTTTGAAGTTACTTATGTCCCAGTTGCTTATGATGTATTTCACACCATCCATACAGGCAATTCATTAATAAGTATTAGTCCAGATGGATTCTCCAATTTATTACAGCCCCTAATTAATTCAGCAGATCCACTTTTTGTAAATAGAAAAGTTGGCTTTAGAGCTCCCCCTTTTTTATAGAATTTAGATTTTCCTAGAATGCAAAGCGATAATTAATGCATCGCCTCATTTAATAATGCATTCATAATCAGTCTTTTTATAATTAATATCAACTAATCTAATGAAAACCAATATTTTATTATTTGCATTTCTTGCTATTTTATTTGCAAGTTGCAAAAACAGTCCTGTAGTAGACGCAGATCACTTGCACGAACCAATAACAATTCAATTCACTTCTTATAGTGATAAATATGAGCTCTTTGCCGAAGCAGATGCTTTTGTTGTGGGTCAAACTTCTAATGTATTATCGCATTTTTCAAACTTACACAATTTTACAGCTTTTGAAAATGGAAGTATAACCATACGTCTTATTGTGAAAGGAAAAGAGATAAAACAAACAGTTGAAAAAACTGATAGAAAAGGTATATTCAGTTTTAATATTACACCTGAAACTCTGGGAAAAGGAGTACTAATATTTGATATTAAAACAGAAAAAGGTGATGATAAAATATTAGTCGAGAATATCAGTGTTTTTGCAAATCAACATGATGCAGATCATTTTGGAGCTGATGAAGAATTATCAACACTTAATACTACCGTTTTTACAAAAGAACAATCGTGGAAAGTAGAGTTTGCAACAGAACTTCCAAAAACAGAGCCATTCGGACAAGTTATAAAAACAGTTGCCCAAGTTGCTTCAAGTCAGGAAGATGAAATTTTGGTTTTAGCAAAAACCAATGGAATTGTAAGTCTATCGACTGATTATGTATTGGAAGGAAAGAGTGTGTCGAATGGACAAGTTTTATTCTCAATTTCAGGAAACGATTTAGCCAACAATAATTCCAATGTTAGATTTCTTGAAGCTCAGAATAATTTTGAAAAAGCAAAATCAGATTATGAAAGACTAGCAGAACTTGCTAAAGACAAAATTGTTTCGGAAAAAGATTTACTAAATGCAAAAAATCAATATGATAATGCGAATGTAATTTTTGACAATCTGAACAAAAACTTTAATTCTTCAGGTCAAAAAGTAGTAAGTCCAATCAGTGGTTTTGTTTCACAACTTTATTTTCAAAATGGTCAATATGTAGAATCCGGACATCCTCTTGTGAGTATTTCGAAAAATAAAACGCTAATGTTAACAGCTGAAGTACATCAAAAATATGCTTCAATTTTGGGACTTGTTAACTCTGCAATTATCAAAACTTCTTATAATAACAAGACTTACACACTAGAACAACTAAATGGAAGAGTTATATCATTTGGAAGAAACACGAGCAATGATAATTATTTGATTCCTATTAATTTAGAGATTGATAATAAATATGAATTTGTTTCAGGTGGTTTTGTGGAACTTTATTTAAAAACACTAAGCAATACAAATGCACTAACAATTCCAAATTCGGCATTATTAGAGGAACAGGGCAGTTTTTTTGTTTTCGTTCAATTAACACCTGAACTTTTTGAAAAGCGTGAAATAAAAATTGGCGCAACAGATGGACTGAAAACCGAAATACTGAAAGGAATCAGTAATGGCGAACGAGTGGTTTCTAAAGGTGCAATTCTTATCAAACTTGCTCAGGATAGCGGTGCCTTGGATGCTCATTCGGGTCATGTTCACTAAGGAAATGTTGAATTCAAAATTTAACATTCACAATTTAAAATTTCAAATATGTTGAATAATATTATAAAATTTGCGCTAAGCAACAAATATCTCATCTTACTCAGTTCCTTGGTATTAGTGGTTCTTGGGTCAAGGACAGCCTTAAATATGGATGTCGATGTGTTCCCCGACCTGACAGCGCCAACAGTAGTAGTTATGACTGATGCTCATGGTATGGCTTCAGAAGAAGTGGAACGATTAGTTACTTATCCTATAGAAGCATCAGTAAATGGAGCTACTGATGTTAGGAGAGTAAGGTCTTCTTCTGCTCAAGGCTATTCTTTTGTTTGGGTTGAATTTGATTGGGGAACTGACATTTTTAAGGCTCGGCAAATTGTAAGTGAAAAGCTAATTAGTGTTTATACTCAAATGCCAATTGGAGTAGGTCAACCAACTCTTGCTCCTCAGTCAAGTGTAATGGGAGAGATATTTTTTATTAGCATGCAAGCTGATAGTACCTCAATGATGGAGCTTCGAACTATTGCTGATTGGAATGTAAAACCTTTGATTTTAGCAACTGGCGGAGTTTCGCAGGTTACCATTATCGGTGGCGATTACAAACAATATCAGGTATTAGCTAATCCTCAATTAATGAAATACTATAAGGTCTCAATGTTTGAGTTGGCTGATATTGTTAAAGGAATTAGTCAAAATTCTACGGGTGGAGTAGTAAGGCAATATGGCAATGAGTACGTTTTACGTGGAATGGCTCGAACAACAGATTTAGATGAGTTAGGCAATTCTTATATTAAATCGATAAATGGGAAAACTATTAGAATAAGGGATGTTGCTGATATAATAATTGGCAGTGCTGTAAAACTGGGTTATGCTTCTAAAAACGCTACTCCCGCTGTTATTATTTCAGTTTCTAAACAACCCAATACAAACACTTTAGATGTTACACAGAGAATAGAAGATAATCTATCAATACTTCAAAAAACAATGCCTGC
>JAQIBR010000119.1 GCA_027858955.1 Bacteroidales bacterium | reverse complement strand
ATGGAGATTAATCTTCGCATTCTTGTTGATTCTGTTGAAAAAGTAATGTTGCTAGCAAGCAGGATTTCTGCCACAATCGATTTATTTATCGAGATTGATACAGGCTATTTTCGCTCGGGGATTTTGTATAATGAATTTGCTGAAATCCAGAATATTATTAAGTCAATTAGGGAAGTTCCCCAATTTACATTTGCAGGATTTTTAAGTCATACGGGAAATACTTATTCTCAATCTTCAACAGAAAATATAATATCGCTTTTCGACACTTCAAGGAAAAAATTATTTGAACTCAAGCATCAATTTATTCAATATTATCCAAATCTTATTCTATCTATGGGCGACACTCCTGCATCATCTTTAGCTACGGAATTTGATGGTATTGATGAGATGCGTCCGGGCAATTTTGTTTTCTATGACATAATGCAATATTTATTAGGCAGTTGTAAATTGGATGATATCGCCGTGGCAGTTTATTGTCCGGTAGTTGCCAAATATCCTGAGAGGAATCAAATAGTAATTTATGGTGGTGGTGTTCATTTGTCTAAAGAAAAAGCGCTTTGGCAGGGAAAAGAAATTTATGGACTTGTGTCTATTCCAAATAGACACAATTTTGGTCGAACTATTCTGGAAGCTTATGTGCAAAGTTTATCGCAGGAACATGGTATAATAAGAATGTCGTCTCACGAAATTGAGCAAATTAGTCTTGGTGATGTTTTGGCCATTTATCCAATTCATTCGTGCATGACAGTTGACTTGAATAAAGAAATGATCAGTTTAGAAGGCATGCAAATCCCTAAATATCGAACCTATTGATTTATTTTTTTCTTTTACTTAAAAGGGTAGCCATTTTTTTGGATAAATCTTTCCAATTGATTGGTTTAGAAATATAATCATCGCAGCCTGCTTCAAGAGCTTCTTCCTTTTCGTTGTTAATAGCATAAGCTGTTTGAGCAATTATCGGCAGGTTTGGTGCAATCAATTTTATTTCTTTTGTTGCATCTAAACCGCTTAATAATGGCATTTTAATATCCATTAAGACAATATCTATTTGCTCATTAATACTTATTCGGCTAATAGCTTCGACACCGTTTTTGGCCCAAATTATTTTAGTGTCCCAAGGTTTTAAATACATTACAAGCAATCCAAAACTGTTGGCATCATCCTCAGCAATTAGAATTGTTTTGCCATTCAATATTGATAAATCAATTATAGGTACGCGAGGATCGGCTTCTTTTTTAGCTCTTTCATTTTCATATGGAAGAGTAAAATAAAAAGTGGAACCTTTACCCATTTCTGATTCTAAGTAAATTTCTCCGCCCAGATTTTCGCAGAAAGTTTTGGCAATTGACAGCCCAATACCAACACCTTCATATGCCCGTGTATGTTTATCATCCAGCTGACGGAATACTTCAAAAATATGTTTTTGTTTTTCTTTGGCAATGCCAATGCCTGTGTCTTTTATATAGAATTTTATTTGATTTTTTAAGGTTTTGTATCCAACTTCGATTGTGCCTTTTTGGGTATATTTTAATGAGTTTTTCAATAAATGAATAAAGATTTGTTTAAAGTGTTTTCGGTCTGTTTCTATTTGCAAATCACTATCATTTGGATTTAACTTAAAAATAATATTTAGATGTTCTTTATTCATTTTTCGTTTTTCAAGAAAAATATATTCTTCTATTTCATCCAACAAAGCGTGCAGATTATATTTTTCTTTATGATAAACGGTAGTTCCTTCTTCCAGCATACTTAATTCAAAAATATCGTTAATAATTTCAAGTAAATGATTACCACTTTTTAAAATCATCTTCGATAAATCAGTTGCTTCCGTAATATCCATGCTTTCGTCAATCAAATCCGAAAAACCAATAACTGAATTTAAAGGCGTGCGCAGCTCATGTGAAATTGTTGAAAGGAAAGTGGACTTTAATCGATCCGACTCTTGAGCTTCAAAAAGTGCATTTTTTAATTTTTGTTCATTTTGTTTACGTTTCTCTATATTCCGTATTGCAACAGTACGAACATCTTCCCCTTGATAGTATATATTTTTAGCTTCAATCTCAACCCATATTAATTCTCCATCCTTTCGTTTAATTTTTATTTCATAAGGATGGGCATATTTATTTTTGATATTGTCATTTACAATAGGCTTATACTCATCGGGTATAAATTGATCGATTACGTTTTTACCGATAATCTCTTCCCTTTTATATAAAGTTATTCGTTCAAGGCTGGAATTCACATCAATAGCAATACCTTTTTTGTGAATAATTATCCCTTCGAAAGTCAGCTCCGACAGCATTTTATAACGAGCATTACTTTCGTCAAGTTTTTGTTTCAGTTTGTTTTTTTCAGTAATATCCAATGCCATAGAAGATACGCCTTTGACCGTCCCATTAGCATCAATATTGGGAATATTATACCAATCACAAACTATTAAATTTCCGTCTTTTCTAATATTTTCGTTTATACTTCGAGACCCTTCTTTATTTTTACAAAGTAAATCCCATATTTTATCTGTTACTTCTTTATCTGAATCAGGGATTATCAATTCAGAGGCACGTTTGCCGTTAGCTTCTTCTTTTGTATATCCAAATATAATTTCGGCTGATTTATTCCAATATGTAACACAGGAGTTTAAATCCCATTCTATAACAGCCAGAGGATTGTTTTCGTTGAACAAATCTAATTTTTGAAGTAGGAAACGTTCTTTAATACGCTGGTGATCACTGTCTTTAAGAAGATCTGTCAATCGTTTGTTTTCTTGTTTCAGCTTAAAAATTTCAGAGTGGTCTTCCATTATGGTTTCAAATTGTGTTTCTTTAAGATGATTATTTCTTCCTTTTAGCTGTCATTTTGATGCCAAAAGTAGTTAATGTGTATAAATAACAAAAGAAAAAAAATATCAAATTTAAGTTTCCGGCTCTCCGAAAAATGAATTTTAATAAAAATTTTGATGTTCTGTCCGTTCGATAATTTCGTCTTGTAATTCTTCTGTGAGTTCAATAAAATAATCGCTATAACCTGCTACTCGTACAATTAAATCGCGGTATTTTTCAGGTTCTAATTTTGCTTTTCGTAATGTTTTGGAAGTAACTACATTAAACTGAATATGATGTCCGTTAAGATGAAAATAAGTCCTGACAAGATTTTTTACTTGTTCCAGCCCTGTTTCGTCTTCCATTATCTGGGGTGTAAATTTCTGATTTAACAATGTTCCACCCGTACGTAAATGATCAATTTTTGAAGCAGATTTTAAAACAGCAGTCGGCCCCAGACGATCTGCTCCTTGCACTGGTGAGATGCCTTCGGAAAGTGGTTTCCCGGCTTTTCTGCCATCAGGTAAAGCTCCAATCTTACTGCCAAAATAGACGTGGGAAGTAGTAGGGAGAAGATTGATGCGAAATGTTCCACCTTTGGCAGAAGGTCTTCCATTTACCGAATCATAAAAGAGTTCAAAAACTTGCTTTGCAATATCATCGACAAAATCATCATCGTTGCCGTATTTTGGT
>JAQIBR010000117.1 GCA_027858955.1 Bacteroidales bacterium | reverse complement strand
AGGCTTGGACTTGTTAAGAGAATACAAAAACAAATAACTAAATTTGAAATCCAACCCGAACAACTAGGATTTGCAAAACACTTATAATGTGGCTTGTAAGTTTTACGTTAGTCGGAAGGCTAAAAAAGACAGTAGTACATTAATAAATGGATTAACAATTTGAAGAAACGGAAAGAAAATATTGACACATTGATTGAAGGTTGGTGCAAGAAAAAATTAGTTTTTGCCCGTCCGCTTCTGCCCTTCGGGTCAGTTAGGGTTGCCTACGCACATTGCACACATTTGCAAATCGCACAGGCTGACTCACAATCTAATTTGCAAAAGAGTGCAATTTTTGCAAAAGCTTGCTTAACATTTTGTATTTTAGACGCTTTTAAAAAATAAATGGCAGATATAAAAGAAACATATTATAAAACGCAATACGGTAAATTCCTATTAGGGGATTCCCTTGATTTGATTAATGGGAAATTACTATCCAAATTAAAGGGTAAAGTCAATTTAATTATAACATCGCCACCATTCCCATTAAATCTAAAAAAACAATATGGAAATTTACAAGGTGATGAGTATTTAGAATGGTTCAAAAGTTTGGCGCCTATATTCCAAGAATTATTAACTGATGATGGCTCGATTGTTATTGAAATTGGAAATGCGTGGGAACCTAACAGACCAGTACAATCACTGTTGCACTTAAAATCATTACTCGGTTTTATTGAGAATTCAGATTTGAGATTGATACAAGAATTTATATGTTATAATCCTTCACGTTTGCCTTCTCCCGCTCAATGGGTTACTGTTAATAGAATTCGTACTGTTGATTCATACACACATGTTTGGTGGATAGCTAAAGATGATTTTCCTAAAGCTGACAATAAAAAAGTTCTTCGACCTTATAGTAAAAACATGAAGAATTTATTGAAAAGGCAAACATTTAATGCAGGCAAAAGACCTTCTTCTCATGTGATTAGTGAAAAAGGATTTTTAAAAGACAATGGTGGGAGTATTGCTCATAACCTGTTTGAAATAGATAGCATTGATGATAATAGAGAAGTACGTTTACCTCATAGTGTTTTAAGCTTTTCAAATTCTAGTTCTAACGATAGGTTTATGAAAAAATGCCGACAAGAAGGAATTATACCACATCCTGCTAGAATGCACGGTGGCTTAATAAACTTCTTTATAAATTTCCTAACTGATGAGAATGACTTAGTGCTTGACCCTTTTGCAGGAAGCAATACAACAGGTTATTGTGCTGAGTTATTAAAAAGGAATTGGTTCGGAATAGAACTTAATGAGAAGTATGCGGAACAATCTAAATTTAGGTTTTTTGACTTAAATACGAATAGAAAATAGCTTATGGCAAAATCAAAATTTCCAAATAAAGAGGATTTGATAAACCAAGTTATGGTTACTAGTGATTTTGTTTGGGGAAACAAGATTTCTAGAGAAAAGCTAGATAATTGGTTAAATAATTTCACAGGAGAAGTTTTCACTAAGAAATATGAACAAGAATTAGCACTATGGCTGCTTGTTAGTTTCGTTTATTATAATGAAAAGGAAGTTAGGCATTTATGCGCAACTTTATATCGTGATTTTATTCATAAAAAGCTGATTGAAAATAACAGTGACAACACTATTGAAGAAAAATTGGAACAGGTGCATAATAGTGTAAGATTCCACTATTTAGGGCGTTCTGGTGAAAGTGGAGCTTTTCTTTTATATTATTTTAGAAAAGAAAATATGCTTTCAGTAAGTGACTTTGTAAGTAACTTGGATAATATTCCAGAAGAAGTAACTGAAATAGTTTATGTTGATGATGTAACATTATCTTCACATGAGAAAAGTCAAGCTTATCGTTACTTAGAAAAAGATTTAGAAAAAATCAAAGGCAAAAACATTTCAATACTGACATTGATTGCATCTCAATCAGCAATAGATTTCTTGGAAAGTAAAAATTTGAATATTATTAATTGCATTACACTGGAAGAACGAGATAGGTGCTTTTCGAATGATTCAAATATATTTCAGAATCATAATGACCATTTAGAAAACTGTAAACAGGTAGCTGAATATTATGGAAATAAAATTTATAAAGCTCCGCTAGGGTATAGTAATTGCCAATACACATTTGGGTTCTTTTACAATACACCAGACAATTCATTGCCAATATTTTGGTCAAGAAACAATGGGTGGGAGCCGATTATTGAACGATATGATAAAAATTATGGAAGAACTAGATTTACATCACTTGGAAGATTCATATAAAAACCCATTTGCCCATTATAATGCGAATGTATTGAAGGTTTCTCAGATACTAAATTACTGGTGCAATCCATTTAATATATTTAATAAGTTTGCTGATATTAGTGAAGAAGATATATACAAAGAACCCAATCCACTTGTATTTATGGGTGGTAGAGGATCTGGAAAGACTATGTTTTTAAGGTATTGGACATATGAAGTTCAAAAAGAGAGTTATTTAAAAGGGAATGAAAAAGATACCGATTTCTTAGAATATCTTAATCGAAAAGGTGGAGTAGCTACTTATATTAGAATTGATGGTCCAATTTTACGTTCTTTTGAGGGGTTTGGATTGCCAGATGAAAAATGGAAATTTATCTTTTCACATTATTTTGAATTGTTACTATGTAAGTCAATTTTATTAATCATTAAGGATTTAATCGATGATAACCTCATAAAAAGTAATGTAGAAGTATTTAGAAAGTATATTACTAAACTTCTTAAGGTAGAATCTAATGCAAATTATTCTGAAATTATTGATGAAGTTAATGCTAGAATAAACGAGGTAACCACATTTCGCGGGGATATTGCATTATTTGATATAGACTTCAAACCAACTAAATCATTTCCTGCTCAAAGTTTAAGTTTTGAAATCCCAATGAAAGCTAAAGAGTTATTTTCTGAATTGAATTCAGATTTCAACTTTACAATAATTATTGATGAATTTGAAAATTTCCTTGTACAACAACAGGTTTGTATAAACACTCTCTTAAAATTTGTAAAACCTGGTCTAACATTTAGGATTGGCATGAGGCTTGAGGGTTTTAGAACTTACGACACTATAAGTAAGGATGATTTTATTAAAGAAGGAAGAGATTATCAAAAGGTAGTATTGGAAGACGCTGTAAATATGCAGGAGACAGGGTATTTAAACTATCTTAAAAAGATTGCAGAGAAAAGGCTAGAGCAAATTCCAATTTTTAAGCAAAATAAGTTCACTGACATATCAAAGATTCTTGGTTATCGGGAATATATTGAGGAAGAAGCGTTGCAATTAACATCGAAGAATTCATTAAAACATTTTACCCATTATAAAAACTACATACCAAATGATGCAAAAACTAAAATAAGATATAGAGAAAATCCATTATTGGAATTATTAGCAATAATAATGGTTATTCGTGGGATAGATATTAATGATATTTCAAAAGCATTTACAGACCAGAAAAGTGGTATTCCAAATGAGTTGTATACTAAAATAAAGTACGATTATACCAATAAATACAAGTATTCACTTATGGTATTATTAACTTCGATATACAGAAAGAACAAACTCTATTATAGTTTTAACACATTTGGTTATTTATCTTCAGGTATTATTGGTCATTTTATTGAATTATGTAGGCGTTCCTTTCAAATTGCAGAATTTGAAAATAAAACCTTTTTAATAGAAGAAGGGGAAATATCAAAAGAAAACCAAGCAAAAGCAGCAAGAGATTATTCAATTTCTGAATTGCAGCAAATTAATAGAATTGAAGATTACGGGAATCACCTTTATCAAATGGTAGAGAATATTGGTAATGTTTTCAGAGAGTATCACAAGGATATTTTACTAAGATATCCAGAAACGAACCAATTTTCAGTTGATAAAACAACATTAACAAAAGAACCAATAAAATCAGCATTCAATAGTGGCTTAAAATGGTCTGTGATTTTGAAAAAGAATTCTTTACAAACGTCAAGTCCTGGTTCGGGAAGAACTGAATTGTACGCCTTAAATCGTATATTTTCACCAGAATTTCAATTATCATACAGGACAAGAGGTGGCTATAATGAGGAATATAGCAAAGAAGATATTGAAGAGATAATGCTTACTAATTCTTTCAAACCAAAAAAGAATCTATCAAAGGCAAGGAAAATTAATAATACACTGGGTCAACAAAAGTTAGATTTATAAGTTATGGAAAGACAGTGTTATCAAATGCACAAGCTGAGTAAATGTGATAATAGTTCTGTTCAGGAATTAGATTATCTATTTATCGCTGCAGGTACTGCGAAGAGGGCTTATAAAGTATTAGATGAATTAGAAGGAATTGCTATTAAAAATGTTGTTGTTATTGATTTCTTTGAAAGAAGGGAAGGTGATAAACAATACTTACAAAGATATTATTCCTATAATCAAAGAAATTTCAACTTCATTAAATTAGATGCATATATAAGCAACCCAACTAAGTTATTAAAAAGCATAGTTGAATTTGGAGTTAAGATAGCAAGTCACGAAAATGTTGGCATTGATATAACTAGTTTTTCACGTCCATATATTTTCTCATTATTGAAATATTTGCAAAAAGCTGTCGGTATATCAAGTGTTAATGTATTCTATTCAGAACCTAAATCATATGTATTTAAGGATGGTTATTGTAAGACTTACAAATCAAGTAGTGGTCCCATTCGTATTATTGAGTTGCCAAGTTACACAGGTCACAATATTAACGAAAATGAGAGATTATTAATTGTTTTATTAGGTTTTGATGGTGACTTGTCAAAAGAAATTAGTTTCGAAGTTTCGCCTAAAAAAACATTTTTAATAAATGGGTTTCCTGGTTATTCACCAAAGTTTAAGGATATAAGTCTAATTAACAATGAAATATTGACTTCTAAACTAAACAACGAAGTAGCTTATTGTAGAGCTAATAATCCTTTTGACACCTATAATAAACTAGATGAACTGTATAACAAGCAAGAGAGGTCTTTATTCTTCAATTTAGCTCCAATTGGTCCCAAACCTATGGTATTGGGCGCTTGTTTATTTGCACTTCATAATCCTTCAGTAAGAGTTGTGTATCCTCAGCCTGAGAAGTATTTAAATGAAGAAACTTCAATTGATATATGGCGCTCATGGCATTATAAACTTCCAATTAAAAATGAAAAATAGTCAGCCCACGCAGCCAAGCACGGTGTGCCTCGAAGTAAGAGGATATAATAAAGTTCTTTAACATGCTTTCAATGAGATGGTGGACGGCCCACCGGAAGCGGCTTACAGGAGTAGCTTTCAAACCACTTTGTGGTGCTGTTGTCAAAAGCAATGGTGCTGAGCGATAAAGGAAAAGGCAGCGACATGTGCGCAGTCAGGTAAGATTATGGGAGATGAACGCAAGTGAACCTCTGATGAAGTGTCGAGACAATGTAACCCGTTGACAAAACTGCTGGTTTTGTGCTATTGGCAGGATAAGTATAGCAGATACCTGTTTACCGGCTATGCGTCAACCGATATTAAGGGGGCATGAACTATAATCAGGCTCATTGAAGGAACGAGGAAAACCATCTGCTGATGATAGATTGCCACATAATGCTACCGCTTGAGGATTCGCAGGGCAATCAAAGGGAAACGGTACAAGTGCAACAACACGAGACCAAAAGTACCAATGCAGCGGAATGGAGACGGACTAAGTTGTAGTAGTGATGAAACTCCTGTAATGGGAATGTAGCGAAGGACTTAGGTCATTTAGTAAAATTAGTTTTAACAACACGCCATTAAGGCGGGGAGGATTAAAATGAATGGAACAAAACCAATACCTGTAAGTAAACACATGGTATGGGAAGCTTACAAGAAAGTGAAAGCCAACAAGGGCGCAGCAGGAATTGACGGGGTAAGCCTCAAAATGTTTGAGGGGCGACTTTCGGATAACCTGTACAAGGTCTGGAACAGGCTTTCATCGGGTAGTTATTTTCCGCCCCCTGTAAAGGAAGTAGAAATACCCAAAGCAGATGGTAAAATCCGTAAACTTGGTATTCCGACAATAGGGGACAGGGTAGCTCAAATGGCAGTAAAAGATTATCTTGAACCGAGAATGGAAACTATTTTTCATTACAGCAGTTACGGTTATCGCCCAAACCGGAGTGCACACGATGCACTAACGAAAACAAGGCGTAACTGTTGGCTGTTTAATTGGGTGATAGATATGGACATCAAAGGGTTCTTTGATAATATTGACCATGAGAAACTACTTTTGGCATTGGATAAACATGTAGAGGAAAAGTGGGTTAAAATGTATGTCAAACGATGGTTGACCGCACCAGTGCAGGACAAAACCGGAAAATTGATATTTAAAGAAGGAAGAGGGACACCGCAAGGTGGGGTTATCAGTCCTTTGTTAGCCAATTTGTTTCTTCACTATGCTTTTGACCAATGGCTGACCCTGAATTTCAGGGGAGTTAAGTTTGAACGTTATGCAGATGATATTGTAGTACATTGCAAATCGAACAAACAAGCGGAAATGATACTTGAAGGTATTGAGAAACGAATGCAGTATTGTGGATTGGAACTTCATCCTGACAAAACAAAAATCGTATATTGCAAAGACCATAAAAGAAAAGGGGATTTTAAACATGTAAAGTTTGATTTTCTGGGATTTACATTTAAGCCACGACCTGCAAAAACGAAGGATGGCTTTATGTTTTTGGGCTATGATTTAGCGATGAGCGTTAAAGCAGGAAAGCGGATTGTTTCAACCTTGCGGCAAAGCCAATTTCATCGTTGGACTTCCAACACAATTGAAGGCATTGCAGCAGAACTAAATTCCCAAATACAGGGATGGTTGAATTATTATGGCAAGTTTCGCCCGTCAGCAATGTCGTACGTTTTTCGCCTCTTTCATGAGCGACTTGTCAAGTGGGTACAGAACAAGTACAAATCACTAAGGGGCAAAATCCGCAAAGCTTATGGAATGCTTAACCGTATTCAAAAAGCTAAACCGGAACTGTTTGCACATTGGAAACGAGGTTTCTTGGTGTCAGGTTTACAAATGACAAGAGCCGTATGAAGCGAGAGTTTCACGTACGGTTCTGTGAGAGGCTCGGGCTGAAATGCCCCTGCCTACTCGACTTTGC